>JALVXQ010000333.1 GCA_027038255.1 Sulfurimonas sp.
GTAAAGAAGTTACAGAGTATACGATTAATCTTGGTCGTTGTATCTTTTGTGGTTACTGTGCAGAAGTGTGTCCGGAGCTTGCAATTACTCACGGCGGTGAGTATGAAAATGCATCAGATCAAAGAGAGCACTTCCTGCTTTTTGAAGATATGTTGACACCGATTGACACTATGAAAGCCGGAGCTCAGTTAGAGTTTGAAGGTTTTGGTGCAATCACACCACATGAAGACGAGCGTGTTAAAAAAACACCTCTGGCATATTAAGGAGTATGGACTATGTTTGAAGCAATAGCGTTTTACTTGTTTGCATTTTTAACGATTGCGATGTTTTTCATAACAGTGACAACATCACAAGCGTTATATGCATTAACTGCATTGGCAGCAGGAATGATTTTTATATCGGCATTTTTCTTTATCCTTGGTGCTGATTTCTTAGGTGCGGTACAAATTATCGTCTACACGGGTGCTGTAATGGCTCTGTATGCTTTTGGTATGATGTTTTTTGACACAACGCGTGCAGTAAAAGAGAAGCATGGAAACAAATATATTATTGTGGGACTTTCAACTTTAGCAGCAGTTTTGGTTGTTTTAATTGTTGCTGCTCCAATGGTATCAGAAAATATTGTTGCGCTTTACCCTGCCATTGACGGTGTAGGTAATACGCAGATGGTCGGACTGGTACTTTTTACAAAATATCTTATCCCATTTGAAGTAGCAGCAGTTATGTTACTTGTTGCAATGGTTGCAGGTATTGTCCTTGCAGGTAAGAAAATGGATGTCTCTCTTACACTTATGGATTCAGCTGAAATTCAAAAGAGTGAAGAAGAAAATAAAAAGGTGCTTTCATGATGGAAATAGGTTTAAATCATTATCTTGTACTCTCAGCAATTTTGTTTGCTATAGGTTTACTAGGTGTAATGAGAAGAAAGAACTTACTTTTGTTGTTTTTCGCAACTGAGATTTTACTCAATTCGGTAAATATTGCTTTTGCTGCGATTTCACATTACTATGGTGATATGACGGGACAGATGTTTGCATTTTTTGTAATTGCAATCGCTGCATCGGAAGTTGCCGTTGGACTTGGTCTTTTAATTGTATGGCACAAACGTCATGGAAATATCGACCTGGATAATATGACAAGTATGAGAGGATAAGAGAATGGAAAAATATCTATACATTGCACTTTTTGCACCCCTTGTTAGTTCTCTTTTTGCAGCACTTTTTACTGCTAGGCCAAAGAAACTTTTTACAGGTGTTATCGCTTCATTATTGATTCTTACATCTTTTATAGCAAGTTCTATTCTTTTGGCATACATTCTAAAGGGTGGCGAGCCGGTTCACGTTACAATGATGACGTGGATGGCTACAGGAGATCTGTATATTCCTTTTGGTTTTGTAGTGGATCAGGTCTCTGTGACAATGATGATGGTTGTTACTCTGGTTTCAACAGTCGTTCATTTTTATTCAATAGGATATATGGATCACGATAAAGGTTTTAACCGATTCTTTGCATGGCTTTCTGCTTTTGTATTTTCTATGATGATTCTTGTAATGAGTGATAATTATGCAGGACTCTTTATTGGATGGGAAGGTGTTGGTCTATGTTCTTGGGGACTTATTGGTTTTTGGTTCCACAAAGAGAGTGCATCATGGGCAGCGAATGAAGCGTTCATAATGAACCGTATCGCTGACCTTGGAATGCTTATCGGAATCTTTTTAGTATACTGGAACACAGGCACACTTCAGTATGATGAAGCATTCGCAGTAATGCCTTCACTTGATACTGCAACACTAACATGGATGGGAATTTTCCTCTTCATCGGTGCTATGGGGAAATCAGCACAGTTTCCACTCCATACATGGCTTGCAGATGCGATGGAAGGTCCTACACCTGTTTCAGCATTGATTCACGCAGCAACAATGGTAACAGCCGGTGTTTACTTGGTTATTCGCTCAAATGAGCTCTATAGCTTAATACCAAATGTCGGTCTTTTTATAGCAAGTCTTGGCGCTTTTGTGGCTCTTTTTGCTGCATCAATGGCACTTGTTAACCGTGATATGAAAAGAATTATCGCCTACTCTACACTTTCACAATTAGGGTATATGTTTGCAGCGGCTGGTCTTGGTGCATACTGGGTAGCACTTTTTCACTTGATGGCACACGCATTCTTTAAAGCACTCCTTTTCCTAGGTGCAGGTAATGTTATGCATGCTATGCATGATGAACTTGATCCGTTTAAAATGGGTGGACTTAAAAAGGTAATGAAGTGGACTTGGATTATGATGACGATTGCTTCTTTAGCATTGGCAGGAATCTTTCCGTTTGCTGGTTTCTTCTCTAAAGATACAATTCTTGAAGCTGCATTTGCAGATCATCATATGGTAATTTATGGTGTTTTACTTTTCACTGCAGGTTTAACAGCATTTTATTCATTTAGACTTGTTGCACTTATCTTCCATGGTGAAGAGAGATACAAAATCTTTGGTATTCATCCACATGAAGCATATAGATTTATGCTTGTAGCTATGAGTCCACTTCTTTTGTTCGCAATTATTGCAGGAGCATTTCAAGCACCATTTTTCAATATGGTTGAAGAGATCTTATCTGCACATGAGTATCATATCCATTCTCACGTAACAGTATGGATAATGTTAGTTGGAACACAGGTATTCGTTGCACTTGCAATTTTATATGCATACAAAAAATATGCAAATTCAAGAGTAAAAGTACCAGATGGTACAAGTGCAGTTGAAAACTCATTTATCTATAAATTGCTTTTCAATCAATACTACATTCCATATTTTTATGAAGAGTATCTAGTAAAAGCATATAGAGAGATTTCAGAAGTCTTCTGGACAAAAGTTGATATGAAAATTGTTGATGCAAGTGTTGATGGTATTGCTAGTATTATCTATGGTACAGGTGAGAAAACAAGAGCAATGCAGAGTGGTAATCTCTCTACAATGCTAAAATGGATGGTAGTAGGTTTGGTTCTATTGCTTTCTTTCGCTGTGGTTTTTGGACTTGCAGTAAGATATTCTGATAAAATCATTGTGGTTTTATCAGGTTTAGGAGCTATGTAAATGTTAGATCATATTTTATCGATTTTAATTTTCTTTCCTGCAGTTGCTGCAGTGTTTGGATTTATGATTCAAAAGGATAGTATGCGGGCTTATGGTGTTGCTGTAGCAGCCATTGAGTTTGCACTCTCTTTATGGTTATGGTATGCCTTTGACAACAGTGTTTCAGGTATGCAGTTTATGGAGCATCTTCCTTTAGTTCCTTCTTTTGGTATTAATTATACTTTAGGAGTGGATGGGATTTCTCTGTTTATTATTATATTATCAGCATTTTTCACACTGCTTGGAATTGGTTCATTAACAGATACGCCAAATGTGAAGTATATGATTATTACACTTCTGTTTTTACAGATGACTATGGCAGGGGTATTTGCTGCTCTTGATGCTATTGTCTTTTACGTATTCTGGGAACTCTCTTTGGTACCGATGTTGTATATCATTGGTGCGTGGGGTGGACCGCTTCGTATTTATGCGTCAGTTAAGTTTTTCCTCTATACATTTACAGGTTCTCTCGTGATGCTTGTCGGTATGCTTTTTATGGCATACTTTTACTATCAGGCAACAGGGACATGGAGTTTCGCACTTTTAGATTGGTATAGACTTATTTTGCCTGAGACTATTCAATTGTGGTTATTTGTCGCTTTTTTCCTTGGTTTTGCTATCAAGGTACCGATGTTTCCATTTCACACATGGTTACCATATGCACACGGTCAGGCGCCAACTATCGGTTCTGTAATACTAGCAGCCATCTTACTGAAAATGGGTACATATGCATTTGTTAGATTTTCATTACCACTGTTTCCGGATGCATCAGCATTCTTTATGATTCCAATTGCCATCATTGCCATTATTATGGTTATCTATACGGCAATGGTTGCATATGCACAAAAGGATATCAAGCAGGTTGTCGCATACTCTTCGATCTCGCACATGGGTATCATTATCTTAGGAACATTCGCACTTAACGTGGAAGGCATCTCAGGATCAATCTTTTTAATGTTGGGTCACGGTGTTGTTGCAGGGGCTCTGTTCTTGCTTGTTGGTGTTATCTATGATAGACGTCATACAAAAATGATGAGTGAATTTGGCGGTTTGGCACATGTAATGCCAAAATATGCAACTATCTTCGGTATCATGATGATGGCTTCTGTTGGTCTACCTCTTACAATCAACTTCGTCGGAGAGTTTTTAAGTCTGCTTGGATTCTATCAGCAGTCTCACATCTTAACTCTTTTAGCCGGTGTTGGTATTATCGTTGGCGCTATCTATATGTTGGCAGCTTATAAAAAAGCTTTCTTTGGTGAAGTTACAAATGAGAAAAATAAAAACTTACCAGATATCAATAAAAAAGAGCTTTTTGGCTTGATTCCATTGGTTATTGTAGCAATCTGGTTAGGAATTTATCCAAAACCAGTACTGGGTCCAATTAATAAATCAGTAGAGTCTATTGTACAGTTAATGCACAATAAATCTACAACTGAATTAGCAAAAGCGAGAATTCCAAACTTGATTAAAGAGAGAGTTTTAGTTATTAAAAAAACTGTTGTTGAAGAGGAGGTGCGCTAATGTTGTCGCCAATCAATGTTTCAATGGAGTCATTAAATTTAATGACTCTTGCCCCAATGCTTATTCCGGTAGTTGGCGCCCTGTTAATCCTAGTTATAGATATAGTTAAAGGTGGGCTGCATAAATCCCTTTATGTCGTTTTGAGTCTTCTATTTTTAGCGATGGACTTTGTAGCGATTATGAATGCGAGTGGTATGTTTATGTCCAATGGGACAATGCTCGGTGTTTTTGATGTGATGCTTATTGATGGACTTGCTATTTTGGCACAGTTCATTATTGTCGGTGCATCGATGTTGTTCATCCCATTAGCGATGACACACAAACGTTTCCATGAGTTTTCATATCCTGAATTCTTTGCACTCTTTTTGTTTATGATTGCAGGTTTTCAGTTTATGGTAGCAACGGACAATCTAATCTTGATATTTGTAGGTTTAGAGACTTCTTCTTTGGCTCTTTATACCTTAATTGCTATGCATAACCGTGAAAAAGCTTTCGAAGCTGCTGTCAAATACTTTACAATGGGTGCACTTGCTGCCGGTTTCTTTAGTTTTGGTGCAATGATTTTTTATGCGCTTACCGGTTCTGTTGAAATCAATAAAATAGCACTTGTTCTTGCGGCAAACGGATATGCAGATATGGGATTTGTACTAGTCGGTGTTGCTTTCTTCTTAGGCGCACTTGGTTTCAAACTCTCTCTCATTCCATTTCACACATGGGCTCCTGATGTTTATGAAGGAAGTTCTGCTGCAATGGCTGGTTATATGTCAATCGTTCCAAAAATAGCGGGTTTCGTTGTCGCTATGAGATTCTTTGAATTTTTGGTGCATAGCAATGTTGTATGGCTCGAAATCGTTCTGTATATTTTTGTTGTCGTTACGATGACAGCATCAAATATGTGGGCATTAGTGCAGACGGATGTAAAGCGTATGCTTGCTTACTCTTCTATATCTCACGCAGGTTTTGTAATGTCTGCAATTCTTATAGGAACTACACAGGCTAACTCCGCACTCTTCTTGTACTGGATTTTGTTTAGTTTTACAAACCTTGGATCATTCTCAATGCTTTGGATGTCACGACAGAAACATCTTCCTGATAACCAAAGTTCAGATCACTCATATGACAAGTTTGCCGGTATGATTAAAACTGCACCGGTAGCTGCACTTATTATGGGTCTGTTTATGTTAAGTCTTGCGGGAGTTCCTCCATTTGCACTTTTCTGGGGTAAACTGTATTTGATCTCGTCAGCCGTTACAAGTGGTTATACAGTTCTTGCACTTATTATGGCGCTGAACTCTGCAATTGCAGGATACTATTA
>JALVXQ010000334.1 GCA_027038255.1 Sulfurimonas sp.
CTCTACAAGTGAGCCGTCATTTTGAAGATGTGATGCCAGAGCCTGATCTATTCGAAGCTCCAACTCTTCAAGGTCAAAAGGTTTGCGTATGTAATCACAGCAGCCCCGTTTATAACCCTCTTTTAAATCATCCATCTCTGTCATCGATGTTAAAAAGATCGCTGGAATGCTCAAACCATCTTCTCTAAGTTTTTTCAGCATTTCAAAACCATTCATAGAAGGAACATTGACATCTAAGAGTAAAATATCATAACTTCTGTCATACACAGCATCATAAGCTTCAAGTCCATCCATAAAACCATCTACCTCATAACCAATGTCACTCAAAAACTCCTCAACACTGATACGCAGTGAATATTCATCTTCTAAAAGCAATACTCTCATTTTATCTTCCCATCTATTTTTTTGACTATTTTTCTGTTAAGCATCATCTGAATCAACTCGTCTTTAGAGTACTTGTCAAACTTGTCATAGGCTTCATCAAAAAAGACTTCCCGGTCCTCTTTATCGATTACATCTTGCAGATAGACAAGCGATGACGCTGAATATTTGTCATACATACTATTTGTAGACTCTTCTTTTACTATATCATACAGAGAGCTTCTTGTGATGTTGATTAAAAAAGAGATGTCATCTTCTGGATTTCTAAAGTAATCCAGATAACGCTCAGGCAGAACAAATACAAATCCACCGATGATTTTTCCATTCCCGTCACGCATATTTTCATAAAAAATATATTTGTTGTCTTTATAAACAACACCGCTGAGTTTCAACTCTTTAAAGTTAAGGTCACGCAGTGTCTGTAGATGGGAATAGTTGTAGTTTCTGTTAGCAAGTATATAGTTGTCGATACTGAGATTTTGCATCATCAAAACAGCTGTATCGGTATCTTTGACATCAAGCAGTACATACAAATCAACACCGATGGAGCTAAAAAAATCTGTGATGGATTTAAAAAAAGAGATAGACTCAACATAGCCTAAAAAAACACCGTTTTTATAAATGGGAACTGTCGCTTTAATTCCAAGACGACGCCCTACTTCTATGGAAGTACGCGGTGTATTATGTGTATCAAAATATTTTAAATCTGTTCGGTAATCCCCTATGGGCATACCGGCATAAACATCATCCCAACTCCGTGCAAAGATATTGAGCTCTTTGGTAATCACCTGTGCACGAATTCTCGATCCTGTGTTTTTTTGAATCGTTTGGGCGATATCAGAGATGATTTTATAGCCTAGATCTTCATCATCATTCTCTAAAGCATCAATAAGTCCCTTATTTTTTGAAAGCATCAATGCCACACGCAGATCTTCCATCTTATGAGATTTAAGCTGACTCTCTAATGTCAAACGCATCTGATCCATAATATGCTCAATTTTTTGCTCTTTCACCTCATTTTTATAATAATATGTAGAGAGTAGAATAAGAACAATGATAATGGTGAAGATGATACCTATTTTTTTTAACAAATGCGCGATGCCTTTTATAAGTTTTTAAGATGCATCAAGAATTCAGCAGGCTCAACAAAACCTATAATAGTTTTAGAAGACATCACTTTTCCATCTTTGTCAAAGAAAATGATAGCCGGCGGTCCAAAGACTCCATATGCTTTGGAAAGTGCTTTCTCTTTTGGACCATTTTTCGTTACATCTGCGCGGATAAGCACAAACTCACTCATTTTCTCTTTAACACTTGGGTCTGCAAAAGTCACCTCTTCAAGCTCTTTACAAGAGGTACACCAGTCTGCTGCAAAATCGAGCAGTATCTTTTTCCCTTTGTTCTTTACTAGGAGCGCATTTAACGCTTCAAGTGAAGTCACTTTTGTAAACTTTATCTCTTTTGTCAGCGGCGCTGTTGCAGAGGAAACGACACTCTGTGCTTTTAAGAATCCAAGTGGTTTACTCATACTTGGCGCACCGGCAAGGAGACTAAGAAAAAGTGATAAAGAGTAGATAAAAAGTACAGTAGCGATGCTGCGTCTAAAGATATGCCCTGCACTGTTAAGCGCACCGAGATAAATCGCAAAACCAAGACCAAGCATAGCATACAAGAACGTTATAATACCAAGCGGAAGAATTTTCTCAAGCATCCAAACTGCAACACCAAGCATAAGAACACCAAAGATTTCATTCACCATAGTCATCCATGCACCCGGTTTTGGCATAAACTTGCCGGCACTCACACCAACTAAAATAAGCGGCAGTCCCATACCAAGACTCATAACAAAGAGTGCTGCGCCTCCAAGAAGTGCATCCCCTGTCTGACCAATGTAAACCAGTGCTCCGGCCAGTGGTGCTGCCACACAAGGCCCTACAATAAGTGCAGATAAAAATCCCATAATTGCCACGCCGATAAAACCACTGCGATTTGAATTTTGACTTACTTTTGAGACTAGAACATCAGGGAGCTTGAGCTCATAAAAACCAAACATGGAAAAGGCAAGTGCCACAAAAACACCGGCAAAGGAGTAGACGACCCATGGTGTTTGCAGAGCGGCTTGAAGGTTTGAGCCAAACAGACCGGCAAGAACACCTGCTATGGTGTAGGCAACGGCCATTGCAAGGACATAAACGACAGAAAGTCCAAATGCTTTTTTCGTAGTCAACCCTTCACCCTGAGAAATAATAACACCTGAGATGATAGGAATCATAGGAAAAACACAAGGAGTTAATGAAAGAAACAGTCCAAATACAAAGAAGGTTGCCAGAATGACTAAAAAACTGCTTGATTTAATGGTCTCTGCGATGAGATCCGTCTCTGATTTCTCTTCCTTTACAGCAGGCTTTGTCTCTTGTTTCAAATCGTTTTTCAAAGCCGGCAGTGCAGCAGCTGAGGCAGGAAGTTTTGAAGTATCAACAGCAAGTGTAAATACCTTTTCACTCGGTTCATAACAAAGCCCCTGCTCAGAGCATCCTTGATACTCGATCTTCACTTTAACATCCTGCATACCTGAAACAGAAGCATCTTTTTTCAGTGTAAGAACAAACTCTGGAGATTTCATATAAACAGCATCACCCATATGGTCCACTGTTGCAGGTGCTTTTATCTTGCCTATTGATATATCAGGGCTCTCTGCCAATGTTATTTTGAGTTTCTCCTTATAAAGATAGATCTCCGGAGCGATTTTTATACCTGTTACTATTTTTCCCTGTTCATTTACTTTAGCATAAGGCTTAAAAGCCTCATCCGGCATTAAAAATGCAGCTGCGTGCAGTGTGTAAACACTCAACAAGACAAATGTGACGAGTTTTGTAAGAAATTTCATTATTAACCTTCATATAATATTTTATGAAAAAAAGTATACAATTTTTCTGTGTACTCTTTGTGTATCGCTATCTTACACATATTTTATTAAACTTGTATTATAATTTGAAAAAATAAAATAAGAGTAAAAATAAAATGAGCGTAAAAAATGAATATTGATTTAGATACTGAAATTTGTGTGTGCAATTCCCTGACCATCAAAGATATAGCAGAGTGCATTAAAAAAAATAATTTTACAACACTTCAAGAAGTTTTAAATAATCAGGAGATGCCCATGGGCGATAAATGCGAAGCCTGCCATGATGAAGGATATCATAATGACGGACTTAACATTCCTATGGTACTTGCCATGGTTAAGAGCGGACGCGTTTAGGGATTTCTATACTAAAGGTTGTACTCTGCTCTTTTGAGAAGGCTCTAATAGAACCGTTAAACTGTTTTTCTATAATCATCTTCGACATATAAAGACCAAGACCTGTTCCATTTTTTCCTTTTGTACTGAAATATGGCTCAAATATTTGCTTAATATGCTCTTTTGAGATACCTCCCGCATCATCTGATATACGAATTATAATCTTTTCTGCCTCTGCGTGAAGAGTAATGCGAATCTCTTTTTCTTCTTTTTGAACATTCTCATAAGCATCTATGGCATTATTAATAATATTTAAAATCACCTGTATCAGTTCATTTGCATAGACTACGACCTCTGTTTCTATGTCTCCTTCTAAGAGTATCTTGACATTCTTGCTTACAGCACGTGGTTCTATAAAACTTGTTGTTTTTGTCAACAATTCACCTATCATAACTCTAGTAGCTTTTTTTTGAGGATGAAAATAGGTTTTAAAATCATCAATGGTGTTTGAAAGGTACACAACAGAATTACTGATATCCTCTAACACTCGAAGCAATTCCTCTTTTGCAACATCTTCTCCCATCATCTCTTTGAGTTGAATATTTGAGATTTGCAATGTAATAGTATTTAAAGGCTGCCTCCACTGATGGGCTATCATACTAATCATCTCACCCATAACGGCTTGTTTGGACTGTGCAGTTAATATCTCATCTTTTTGAAGTAGCTCTTCGATCTTCTCCTGCACTGTCGCTTCAAGAGATTCATTGATCTCACGCAACTCTTTTGTCTTTTCATTGACCTGATGTTCAAGCTCTTTATTGAAATTTTTAAGTTTTCTTTGATAATAAATCATGATGAGTAAAACAATACCCATGAACAAAAGAATTTTAATTGCTAAAGAGTAATCAATAGTGGTTTGATACCTACTGATTCGCCAGCTGTTACGAATGGATTCTATCTGCTCTTTTGGAATATGTGCTAATGCTTTTTGAATGATGTCAAAAAGTATGGGTTCATCTTTTTGAACACCTATACTGCCTTCTATTGGTTTCTCTTTTGCCAAAAATCCATTTATTTTGAGTTTTCCATAGCCAAATTTGTCAATAAAATAGTCTGCCTGTTCATCCAAAGTCACAATGGCATAGGCCTTATTGTATAAAACATCTCGTACCATCTTATTTTTATCATGATCGACTTCTATTCTCAAATAAGGGTAAAGCGCTTTAAGGTAATTGCGAAAAGACTCTTTTTGTACGATAAGTTTTTTATCTTTAAGTAAAAGAGGATCATCAATAAAAGAGCGCTCTAATTTACTCAATAATGCAAAGTTTGTTGTACTAAAAGGGTGTGTTGCATGAAGAGTTTTAAACTCTTTGTTCTTTGTGGCAACAACAGAGAGCAGTTGACATTTTTTCTCTAAAAGTTTCTTCTTCAGATCTTCTTCTGAGTCCGATTGTACAGGAGAGAACTTTAAAGAGGTCGTATCGGAAATAATAGAGAAAATATCGGCCATTTCACCGGTGAGTCTCCCATTTTTTACACCATCTAAGGGGTGCAATTGGTAGTTGATGCATAATTTTATCTCTTTATGCTTCTGCATATAGTCCAATTCCTGATCTGTAAAATCCATCTGTCCCTCTTCACTTAAAGGTCTAAAAATGAAGTTATCTAAACTCCTCTCCTTTTTCACATGATACTGCGATTTAAAAAGCTCTTTTTGCTTTTTTAAGAAATTTCTATCGATAGAACCGAGTTCATATGTATATGGTAGTATCAATTTTTGTGTATCTTTGGCTTCATTGAAGAGCTTCGCTTTTGAGAGTTTGCAATTATACTTATTGATGAGAATATCAATAATTTCCTCTTTATGATTTAAAGCATATGCCCATCCTTTTTGGGAGGCTTTCAGAAAAGCTTCTGTACGTGCAGGATGCTTCAAGGCCTCTTTTTGTGATGTAAAAAGTTCTAATTGTAAAATAAAAAGATTATCTTCACTCGGATTAAGAATATTAAAAGCAATCCCTTTTTGTTCTAAATCATAAGGTTGATCGGAGATAAAAGCACTTAAAGCATCTACTTTTTTATTGACAAATTCATTAATGGTAAATGAATCCGACACAAAGTTTATACTGTCTATATTGACACCATACGATTTCAAGTATTGACCAAAATTGAGTTCAAAATCTTCTTTACTTGTTGTCATAACCCTTTTACCGACAAGGTCTTTGGGTGATTTTATATCTGGTGTTGTAATTAAAACTAGAGCTGGTCTTTTAAAATAAGAAGCAAGTAGTGTAATGGGCT
>JALVXQ010000335.1 GCA_027038255.1 Sulfurimonas sp.
ACGACCTTGTCAACTATTACACTCATTATAGCAGGATTTGCCTTTTCGCCAAATTGATTTTCATCTAAAGGGTCACTGTAGCCTGCTTTATTTGTCTCATCATCTATCATATCATTATAGACATCATTAAAGTTTACTGCTTTAAAGACGACCTCTTTACGGCGGTAGGGACCGCCTTCATCTGTTCTAGTTGTCTGTGCATTTGCGATGTTGCTTGAGATGGTGTTGACTCGAACACGCTGTGCAGAGAGTCCGTAACCACTAATATCAAAACTGTTTAAAAAATTAGACATCGTTTTTCCTTAATTTACTTTTGTTGAAGCATCTATGACACTGTTAAAAATTGCTGCGTCTTTTTTTGCTGCCATAACAACTGCATTGAACATAATGGAGTTTTTACTCATCTCCGTTGTCTCGACATCTAAATCAACAGAGTTGCCATCATTACGCGCCATATGACCGTCTCTAAAGTAGAGTGTCGGTTTGAGAGAGCTTGACTCCTCTTTTGGAGCTAAATGTTTTGAATCTGTACAAGCCATTTGAAGTTCATGAGAATTATTTTTGTAAAGCTCATTTTTTTTAGCGACAAGTGATTCTTCAAAACGGATATCTCTAGGTTTATAGTTTGGTGTGTCAACATTGGCAATGTTGGAAGCTATCATATCTTGACGAGCAGCACGGTAGTCCATAGCTTGCGCTAAAAGAGAGTGTGTTTTTGAGATTTCTATGCTCATCGTCAATATCCTTACAAATCATTTGAAATGAATAAGCAAGTTTAGTTCCAAAAATAATAGGCTTCTTCTAAAACAGGAGAAATATAATCTGTGATAAAAAATTATATCACATAAACTGTTTTTTGGAGACAAAGTGAGTACTTTAAGCAAATCTTAAACTAAATAAGCTCATAATCGTCTGTAAGGTTACAAGAGTAATCCAATTTATACAATTAAGGAGTTCTTATGAAAAGAGCTGGTTTTACAATGATCGAATTGATTTTCGTTATCGTTATTTTAGGTATTTTAGCAGCAGTTGCTATTCCAAAACTTGCAGCGACTCGTGATGATGCAAAAATTGCAAAAGGTGCAAGTGATGTTTCCACTGCATTATCTGATATGGGTGCGTATTATACTGCGCATGGTTCATTTGCAAAAGTTGGTGATATGACAAATGTTAAATTTGTTACAACTAAAGATGGTACTACTGATGCAGTAAATACTGATTTAAATGGTACAAATACTGTATATTTTAATGATTCAACGGATACAAGTTGTTTAAGTTTTAAAGCAACTGCTGTTGATGGTAATTTGACTATTGCAAGTGAAAGTAATGCAACGGCAGAATGTAAAGGTTTGAATAAAGCTATCGAAAAACTTGAAACTACTCATCAATTTGGTGGCTCATCTGTAGAGTATTAATATTACTCGTTTTACTCGTTCCCAAGCTCCTGCTTGGGAATGCATATTATTAAACTTCTTATTCTCTAATCTTTTATTTGTTTCACTTCTCACTACAAACTTTAAACTCTAAATAATCAAAACAGTGTTATTATACTTCTAACTTAAAATCAATTAGGAATTATTATGAAAAACTATAGATATGCTTTTACAATGATAGAATTGGTCTTTGTTATTGTTGTACTGGGAATTTTAGCAGCTATTGCCATTCCAAAATTTGCTGCAACAAGAACAGATGCACAGATATCAAAAGGACGAGCTGATATTTCATCTATACGTTCTGCAATTATGACAGAACGGCAAAGTAGATTGATAAAAGGTGACTCTTCTTGGGTTACACAACTCAGTAACAGCAGTACAACACTCTTTACAGGAAGTGATAACAATCATACACTTTTACTTTATGGAATTACATCTGGTACGACAGATGGGTATTGGGAAAGAACAGCTACAAATGCATACACATTTCATGTAGGTGGTAAAGATTGTACTTTTACATATAGCAATACTACTGGTAAATTTTCTTCAGGTTCAACAGCTGATGATAATTCAAGTATCTGTAAAAATTTAGTAAACTAAATTTGTAAAGTTGTTTTACTACAAACTCTCCATTATAGGCTCCCCTCTGGAGTCTTTTTCCTACCACTCTTCTAAAAATATCTCTATAGGTTCTCTAGTCACTGTTGTTTTTAATAATCGTGAAAAAGAAGCTGTTATTCTTGAAAAAACAGAAAAACCTGCCTTTGATACTTTAGAGATTTTAGAAGTAACTGAGACATTTTTTTCTCAAAAACAGTTGGCATTGGCACACTTCATCGCATCCTATTACATCTGCTCACTTGGGGATGCTTTTGCTTTGATGACCCCTTTCTTGCGTGAGAGAGATGAAGAGAATGATTTCTCTCACGCAAGTGATACAAGCAAGATAGTGCTCTCAAAGAAACAAGAAGAGGCTTTGAACTTTCTTCAAAAACGCAAAGTTGCTCTGCTCTTTGGTGATACGGGGAGTGGAAAGACTGAAGTCTATATGAAATATTTTGAAGCAGTGCTGCGTGAGGGTAAGCGAGCGATATTTTTGATGCCTGAGATTTCGCTCACGCCACAGATGTCTAAGCGCCTTAAAGAACACTTTGGAGATGATTTTGTGTTATGGCACTCAAAGCTCACGCCGTTACAAAAGAAAAAGGCTCTTGCTAAAATTTATAGCGGTGAAGCAAAAATTATAGCGGGAGCGCGTTCGGCACTTTTTTTACCCATAGAAGAGTTAGGGCTCATCGTTGTAGATGAAGAGCATGATGACAGTTATAAATCTGCTTCAAGGCCGCGCTATAATGCAAGAGATTTGGCGATTTACATGGGAAAACTTTATGGTGTTCCCGTAGTCTTAGGCTCTGCAACACCATCGCTCAGCTCTTATGTGAAGTTCCCTCACGCAAGACTTAAAGGCGGCCATTTTGTCTCAAATAAGCATTTTGTTTATGAAAGATCTCCTGAAGAATTAACAGAATTTATGCAAATTACTCTGCGTGAGACACTTGAAAAAAAAGAGCAGTCTATTGTTTTTCTGCCGACTCGGGCAAATTTTAAGTACCTTATCTGCGGGGATTGTGGGCATAATTTTAAGTGTGCCTTTTGTAGTGTCGGTATGAGTTTGCATCAGCACTCACGCGCGATGAAGTGTCACTATTGTAACTTTACGCAGGCCATTCCACAGGTCTGTCCGGAGTGTCACAGCCCGCATCTTGTCAGCTCCCGTCTTGGAACGGCGGAGGCTGTCAAGAACATTGAAGCTTTTTTGCCCCAAGCAAAAGTCGAGCAGTTTGACCGTGATACTATTACAACGGCAAATAAGCTCACAAAAGCGCTCAAACGTTTTAACGACAGAGAGAGTGATATATTGGTCGGAACGCAGATGCTCTCCAAAGGACATGACTATCATGATGTGACGCTGGCAGTAGTGTTAGGCATGGACAATATGCTCAATATGGGTGATTACCGAGCGCGTGAAAAAGCACTCTCATCTCTGATTCAAGTGGCAGGACGCAGTGGGCGTGCCAAAGATGCCAAGGTAATAGTACAGACATTTAATGAAGATTTTTTCAAGCCTTACATCGAGAAGTATGAAGATTTTTTAGAAGATGAGAAAATTTTTCGCCAAGAGCTTTATCCACCCTACAAAAAACTTTGCCGTATTCTCTTTGCCCATAAAAACGGTGCAAAAGCACAAGATGCCATGCGTGCAATGCAAGAAAAACTAGGAGCATTTCCAAAGGTGGAGATAGTAGGTGCAAAAAAATGCGCCATAGAAAAAGTAGCTAATAAGTACCGATTTGAGATACTGCTGCGAGCTGATAAGAGTACAGATATTATTAAAGCGGTAAGAAGCTGCAAGGTCCCCTTGGCTGAAGTAGATATGGATCCTATTGAATTTGGGTAATTTTTTAAAATCTAGGTTTTACCCTAGGCAAATATGCTTTTTATGGTTAAAAAACCAGTAAAAAGCAAGAGAAACACCCGTTGTCTTTTGGTAACTTTCATCAAACATAAACTCTTTTGCCTCACGCAGTGGAATGTAAATCACTTCGATCTCTTCTTCCTCAAGTCCTCCGCCCTCAGTTACTCTCATATTTTCATCTATCTCTGCATAGTAGAGTGTCTGGTAGGTTCCTGAAATACCGACAGAGGTGTAAAATGCAGAGATTTTCTCAAGATTTTCTACGGGAACATCATAGCCGCACTCTTCAAAGATCTCCTCTTTTGCTATCTGCTCAATGGAGCACTCTTTGTCCACTATACCGGCGCAGAGCTCATACATGCAGCCGTTGTTTGGATTTTTATTGAGCACTGTTACACGCAGCTGTTTGACAAGAACAAAGGCATCTTTGTCTTTGTGATAGAGTAAAATTGCAACACTGTCATGAGAGAGTACTGCCTCCCATCTTTTTTTGATGCCGTTTTGTGTGTAATTTATCTCTATGGGTTGGATGAAGTTTGTCTCTTTAAGCTCTGTTATGGAGTCTATTTTATCCATTGTCTTTATCCATAAGGTGAATGTAGGACATGTTTTCAAAAGGAGGCAGTTTATGAAATGATGTTTTGTTGTTAAGATGCAGCGCAACACTCTCATCATAATTTTTCTTCAATCGTAAAAAGGCTTTTTTCTCTTTGCCTCTGAGTTTCTTCGTTGTGACCTGCACAACACGCAGTGGATTGATTGCGCGACCACGTTTACGCAGTTCAAAGTGCAGGTGTGGTCCTGTTGAGCGTCCTGTTGTCCCTACATAGGCGATGGTTTGCCCTTTTTTGACATGCTTTCCACGGTATATGCCTCTACGAAATGATTTGAGGTGGGCATAGCGGGTTTCATAACCGTCTGCGTGACGGATTTTGATGAGATTACCATAACTGCCCATTCGAGAACACCAAATGATGGTTCCACTTCCTGCTGCTATGACAGGTGTGCCGCGACGCGCAGCATAATCAACACCAAGGTGCGCTTTCCATTTATGCAGAATTGGGTGCCATCTTCTTTTTGTAAAATAAGAGGAGATTCGCGCACCTCTTACAGGTCTGGCAAGTAAAAATCCTTCGACTTCATGCGCCTTTTCATCATAGTAGCGTTCATCATCATTGAGGTAGATATAGTGTTTTTTATGGTGCATCTCAATCATTGCAACTTTGAGTATCGGCATAGAAAAAGGGCGCCCTAGTCGATACTTTTGCTCATAAATCATCACAAGAGAGTCACCTTTTCGGATGTCATTTTTAAAATTAAGCGAATGTTTGAAACTTGAGACAAAGATTTGCGCGAGTTTTTTGCTGCCTGTCTCTTTTAAAATGTTGTACATGGGAGAACGGGTGATCGTTGTACTAAAAGCCTCTGTTTTTGTTGTACTGATGACAGGAATAGCTTCAAATTTGTAAGAGTTCCCATCTTGGTAGATGTGGATCTGCAGTTCATCATTTAAAGGAAGCAGTATCTGCTCAATATGCCCATTGTTGTCTCGTAAAATTTGGTAGTGAACCCCTGCACGCATCTCTTCAGTGAGCCGCTGGTCATCTTTGTCGAGATTATAGTAAAGGTCTTTGACGGGAAGATTCTGTCTCTCTAAAAAGTCAAGATAGGTCTCACCGTTACTCCATCTGTCTCTATGTACTACAGAAGAAAAGAGAGATGTGGTCAATAAAAAAAGTATGAAAAATCGTATCATTAATAGTAGCCTGAAATAAATAATTGGCAAAGATTAGCAAATTTTGGCTTAGTCTGAGGTTTGTTTGATATAATCGCATTATATTAATACAAAGATTGAAGATGAAATATACGATTTTACTCATTTTATTTGCCATTGAAGTAGTGGCATCCGTTATAAAAGCACCAATTGTCTCCGTTGATAATGAAAAAGAGCAGGCGACAATTTCAGTTGATCATATTGATGTTGGCGTGAGCGGTTTTGTTGTGGATCACATTACACCACAGCACAGCAGCATCTTAAAAAATGCAACTGTTGTCGCTTTTGACAAAGAGAAAAAGACAGCGACCATCAAAATGAGCAGTTTTAATGCACTCAGAAACAATTCTCTTCCGTATGGGAAATGGAAACCGCAGGTAGGCGATACTGTAGAGCTTGCTTTTGGATACAGCCGTGCACTCTTGATCGCACCAAATGAAGAGATATACCATCAGATTTCAAAGAGTGTCCATATTCAGTGGATACATCCAGATCTGTTTGCAACAGTACTCTCTTTTGCCGGACATCCCACACCGCTGCGTTCTGATTTTACAGCGTTTTGCAATGCTGCGAGTGTAGGGCTGCTTTTTATCTATCTTGACAAAAAAGTCTATACTGTAGATATTAAAAGTTTTACAATTCTCAACATTACAGACGCCCCTTTTGTTGCAAAGAAAAAACAAAAACCATTCTATACGCGTGTAGAGAAAATTGATGCGAACTGGTGGGGAGCAGGAAGCAGTGAAATGGAAGCATATGCACCGCATTATTATAAGCTTTTAGTCGAAAATAACAAAAAGAACAAACAGTTTTATGAGATTGTAAAATCACATAAAGAGCTGAGTCATTTAGCAGATGAATTTGAAATAGGAAAATAGTATGATAGATGCACAACATTTAGAACATTTTACAAAACTTGTCGGAGATGAAAATATCTACTCCGATAAAGCACATCTGATTGCTTACTCATATGATGCTACGCGTGAGCATTTTGAGCCTGATGCTGTCATTTTTCCACGTGATGAAGCAGATATTCAAGAGATTTTGAAGTACTGTAATGCGCATAAGATTGTCATTGTCCCTCGTGGAGCGGGCAGTGGATTTACCGGGGGCGCCCTTCCTAGTCACGGCGGTATTGTGCTAGCGATGGAAAAACATATGAATAAAATCCTAGAGATTGATATGAAAAATATGGTTGCCATTGTGCAGCCGGGTGTCATCAATATGGATCTACAGCATGCAGTGGAAGAGGTGGGACTTTTCTATCCGCCCGATCCGGCAAGTCAGGACTACTCTACTTTAGGCGGTAATGTGAGTGAAAATGCGGGTGGAATGCGCGCAGCAAAATACGGCATCACAAAAGATTACGTAATGGCAACACGTGCTGTGCTTCCAAATGGCGATCTCATAAAAGCAGGCAAGAGAACAATTAAAGATGTTGCCGGATATAACATCAGCGGTATTTTAATCGCTTCTGAGGGGACTTTGGCAGTTTTGACAGAGATCACACTCAAACTCATTCCAAAGCCAAAAATGACAAAGACAGCTATGGGCATATTTCCAACGGTAAATGATGCGATGGAAGCGGTTTATAAAACAATGGCAAGTGGGATTACTCCGGTTGCAATGGAGTTTTTGGACAATTTGACGATTCGTGCCGTGGAGCAGACATTTCATAAAGGACTGCCTGTGGATGCAGGAGCACTTTTGGTGACAGATGTTGATGGAAACCTTGAAGATGATCTTGATTTTCAACTCAATCAGATTGAGAAGGTCTTTAAAGAAAACGGTTGTTCTGAATTTCGCCGTGCAAAAGATGACAAAGAGGCAGCAGATATCTGGTTTGCCAGACGGAACGCCTCTCCTGCACTCTCTGTTTACGGCAGTAAAAAACTCAACGAAGATGTAACAGTTCCTCGTGCCGTTTTGCCGGAACTTTTAGAGAAGTTTTATGCTATAGCTGAGAAGTACAATGTTAACATCCCATGTTTTGGACATACGGGCGATGGAAATGTCCATACGAATGTTATGGTAGACGGAAGCGATCCCGAACAGGTGAAAATCGCTTATAAAGCCATAGAAGAGGTCTTTCAAGCAACTATTGATTTGGGAGGAACACTCTCAGGCGAACACGGCATCGGTCTTGCAAAAGCACCTTATATGAAGATGGCTTTTAGCGATGCTGAGATGGCACTTTTTAAGTCCATCAAAAAAGCTTTTGATCCCAACAATATTTTAAACCCTGCAAAGATGGGCTTGGATTAAAATTATGCATATTTTAGCTCGTAAAATTTACAATCAGACAAAACAGTTTGTTTTGGCTTTTGTAGATAAGGAGCTGACCCTTTTTGCAGCGAGTTTGAGTTTTTACACGATTTTT
Source organism: Sulfurimonas sp. (assembly GCA_027038255.1). Taxonomy (GTDB): domain Bacteria; phylum Campylobacterota; class Campylobacteria; order Campylobacterales; family Sulfurimonadaceae; genus Sulfurimonas. The sequence goes on from JALVXQ010000335.1 coordinate 8,064, forward strand.
ACTATCATCCCTCTGCTTTTGATTGTTCTTACTCTCCTTACTTCACTTCCAAGTTTTTCGCAGCAGTATGAGAAGATTAAAGGTTTTATATTTTCAAATCTTATGCCGGTACAGTCAGAAGTGATTATGCATAATATTGACAGTTTTGTGGCAAACTCTGCGAAGGTGGGTGCATTTGGACTTGTAATGATTTTGATTGCATCACTATTGTTTTTTAAAAACTTTGAGTATATTGCAAATAAAATCTTTCACGCAAAGGCACGAACACTCTGGGAGAGTGTCACAACCTACTGGACAATGCTGACACTTACGCCTATTGCATTGGGAGTCTCTTTTTATATTACGGGTTATATCGCAGGTTTGATGGCTGCAAATACCTTGACATCGGGTTTAAATATATTACCGCTTGTTCCCTACCTAATCATCTGGGGACTCTTCTTTTTAATCTTTCAAATCGGGCCAAACGCAAAGGTAAACCCAAAGGCTTCTGCCATCAGCTCTTTCTTGGTCGCCATCATCTTTAGTGCAAGTAAAAATGCCTTTATCTATTATGTCTTTTTAAATAAATCCTATGCAACGATGTATGGCTCTTTTGCCATCGTGATGTTTCTTTTTTTATGGATATATGTCTCTTGGATTATCTTTATTTATGGTTTGAAACTATGCTATATTATAGATGAAGTATATAAAAATAGAGAAGGTGTAGAAGAGTAAGATATAGAGAGCAACTTTACTAAAAACAGCAAGTAGTGAGAGTAAAATCTCAACAACAAGATACCAGATACTTAACTGTACTTTCGTTGCGTGAGCATTGAGATGTATGAGAAAGTTTAAACTGCCATCAAGCAGATCTCCCAAACCAAGAAGATGCAGAGCAATTGCAAGCGGATAAAAGAGTGTAAAAAGTGAAGTCCAGAGAATAGAGAGCGGATGGTAGAGTGAAAAGTTACCGAAGATATGCAAAGAGTAGGGCAGCATCATCAGATAAATCCAAAAGGGCAGTGCAAGAAATATAAAGAGTTTACTTTTTTCTTTAAAATGAATCAAAAACAAGAAGATGTAGAAGACGCCTGCACTGCTTAAAAAGAAACCGATGCTAAAGATGAGCCTTGGAAAGAGTGCCAGTATGATGAGAATACTGAGCAGCAGTGTCTGCATCGAGATGATTTTAATGCCACGGTCATAGAGAACAAACCCCACAACAAGCATCACAAAAGCACGCAAGAGTGAAGGCGGCGTATCTAAAAAAAGAAGATAAGCAAAAAGCAGCAGGGTGATGATAACAAAAATGTCCCGTTTGAAATTCCGGTAGGGAAAATATCTGTTTTGCAAGAATTTATAGGGAAACTGTATGATGAAAAATAGAATGGCACTGAGCACACCCAAGTGAAATCCGCTGATGGCGATGAGATGGGAGATACCAAGGTTAGAAAAGCTTTGCTGCAGAGTATATGGCAGACTCTTTGCCAAAAAAAGTGCCTGATATATTGCGCTGGCATTTTTGTCTGTATGCTCTTTTGCAATATGCTCGGAAAGTCTGTTTTTCAAAGAGCTGGAGTTCTCGACCTGTATGATTTTACTAAAGGCAAAAAAACCTTTCATGTAGGCTTTAAAGGTGATTTTTCCTGCCCAGACCTCCATTGTGACTTCTTTGCCTTGGTAGTTTGGCATCTTTTTTGACGCTGTAGTGTAAAATGTAAAGCCGTCACTGCTTTTGAGTTTTAAAACCTGATAGGTTTTTGTTTTGCCTTTTTTCGTAAGTTTTGTTTTTGTGTACTGCTTGAGGACTTTTGCATGAACGATTTGGGAGTCAAATTTTGTTAGCTCTTTATAGTTGTAGTATTCAAAAGAGAGAGAAAGTGCAAGGAGGCTGAAAAAGAGGAGCAGGAGATAGCTAAAATCTCTTTTTGAACTGAGCAGCTCAACTCTCTCCAGAGATGCCATTAGATTGGCGGCATCTCTACATTTGGAAGATCAACCTGTGCGGATGAAGTATCGACATTTTCATAAACAGTCTCAACAGCACTCGCAAAACTAGGCGCATCCACAAAACGGGTAAGTTTTTTCTGAAAAATAAGTTTGACATGACCCGTAGGTCCGTTTCTCTGTTTCCCAATGATGATTTCAGACTCTTCTTCCTCTTTTTCAACATAGGTTGAGGTAAACTCTTTGCCCTCTGATTTGGCCGCTTTTTCTCGCTCTTTTTCCTCTTTGTAGAGGTAAACATCATCACGATAGACAAACAAAATAATGTCGGCATCTTGCTCAATTGAACCAGATTCACGGATGTCGCTCAGCATTGGACGCTTGTCATTACGAGATTCAAGCCCACGGTTGAGCTGTGAGAGTGCGACTATTGGCATCTCAAGCTCACGTGCGAGCATTTTGAGCCCACGTGAGATTTCAGAGACCTGCAGGTGACGGTCTTGATTACCGATGCCAGACATAATCTGCAAGTAGTCGATGACGGCTATCTCAATCTCTGGATGCTGATTTTTGAGTTTTCTCAGTTTAGATCGCAACTGATTGATGTTGACACTTCCCTGATCATCGACAAAAAGTTTCGCATCATTCATTCTGTCAATAGCACCGTTTAAAGAGCTCCACTGGTCATCATTCATATCTCCAACACGCAATTTTTGCAGAGGAATGGATGTTTGAATGGAGAGCAGTCGCAGCATAAGCTGTTCTGCCGGCATCTCAAGAGAGAAAAAAGCAACCCCTTTGCCTTGGACTATAAGATTGTTTACTGTGTTTAAAACAAAAGAAGTTTTTCCCATTGCAGGCCGTGCGGCGATGATGACGAGGTCCCCTTTTCCAAAACCTGTTGTCATTTTGTTGAGTTCTTTAAAACCGGTATCTACACCGACAAGGACAGAGTTTCCGCGTGCTTTCATCTCTTTGATGTACTCCATCGTGTCGAAGGTCATCTTTGGAGAGTCTTTGAAGTCACTTGTCTGATTGTCCTGTGTGATTTCATAGAGTTTCTTCTCTACAATATCTACAACTTCTGCAGAGGGGAGTTCCTCTTCAACGGTTACACGTTTTATCTCTGTTGTGAGTGTCAGCAGGTGGCGTTTGAGTGATTTGTCTTTAATCTCATCGACATAGGCTCTTGTGTTTGCGATGGGATTGGCCGACAGGATTTCAAGTATGACCTGTTCATCAAATTTTTTTGCTTTAATGAGCTCTTTTTTGATGAACTCTTCATCTATGGGTTGATCTTTTTGCATGAGTGTGAGCATCGCCTGGAAGATGTCTTGATGTGCAGGAAGATAAAAGTCATCTTTTTTTAAAGTAACGCTCAAATCATCAAATTGGCTCGGTTCAAAGACGATAGAACTTAAAATACTTCTCTCAAAAGCTAAATTGTATAGATTATCTTGCATATTTATGATTCCTCAGCCATTTTTTCCACTTCAGAGACAAATTTATCTACAAGCTCTTTTTCATCAAGGTTGGCAACCACTTCGCCTTTGACCATAATGAGTCCTTTGCCTTTACCGTAAGCGATGGCGACATCTGCATGCGCTGCTTCACCTATGGCATTGACTACACATCCCATAACAGAGACATTGAGCGGTGTTTTGATGTGTGCTGTACGTTTTTCTATCTCTGCGACCGCAGAGACCAAGTCAGCTTCAATGCGTCCGCATGTAGGGCAGGAGATAATGTTCAGGCCATCAGGCATAGCGCCGCTGTCTTTTAAAATTGCACGCCCGACATTTATCTCCTCTTCGAGTTCCCCTGTGATGCTTACACGCATCGTGTCGCCGATGCCCTCAAGCAGGAGTGTCCCCAAACCGATGGCACTTTTGACTGTTGCGTGAAAGATAGTTCCGGCTTCTGTGACACCAAGGTGAAACGGATAGTTGTTTTTTGGACGCAGCATTCTGTATGCTTCTACGGTACGTGCGACATCACTGGCCTTGAGGGAGACTTTGATATCATCAAAGCCCAAATCTTCCAGAAATTTGATGTTGTACTCGGCAGAAGCTACCATCGCTTCGGCTGTTGGGCCGTATTTGTTGTCAAACTCTTTTTCCAAACTTCCTGCATTGACACCGATGCGGATAGGGAGATTCCTCTCTTGACACGCTTTTACTATCTCTGTGATTTTTGTCTTATCACTGATATTTCCCGGATTAAAACGGATGCAGTCCACAGACTCTGCTGCTATGAGAGCGAGTTTGTAGTTGAAGTGAATGTCTGCAACAAGCGGCAGAGATATCTGCTCTTTGATGGATTTGAGAGCGAGTGCATCTTCCATATCAGGCACAGCTACGCGCACGATGTCCGCTCCGGCAAAATGGAGACGATTTATCTGCTCTACCGTAGCGGCAACATCATGTGTGTTGGAGTAGGTCATCGACTGGACTGAGATGGGGGCATCGCCGCCGACAGCTACATCGCCGACATATATTTTTTTCGTTGGGTATCTTTGTATCATGAAGTGATTTTATCTTTTTTTATATGAAAAGGGGCTTTAGTTATACAAGATAATCTTGACAGATTACTATATTGCAATGCTTGTGGCTTATTGCGTATTCAATTCTGTCAAAAAGTTTATTGGACATATCGAGATAATTTGCATCAAAGTCCATGGACTCAGCGGCACTTACAAAAAACTTCTCATTATAGTGCATTTTTTGCAGTGTTTTGTTAAGGTTTTCAGCAGCTCGGACGCAGGATTGACCACTTGTTTCATCAAAAATAACACAAAAGATATTTGAATGAAGAGGAATGAGCATGTCAGTTTCGCGCAGAGTGCTTTGCAGTTTTTTTGCATCAACTTTAACATTTTTATCATGACAAATGAGTGCAAGTGAAAAGTGAGAGTCATAGCGTTTTTCTCTATAAATATATTCAGAGATGTTCTCCAAGATGGTTTTATAGTAGCTATTTCTGTTTTTGCTAATCTCTTCTAGAATGGTAGGCATAGTTACACTCCTTTTTATTCGCTCTCTCTATCATAACTAATTAAAATAAAGATTAGTTATGATGTTATGAGAGAGAAAAAAGCTTCTAAAACTTAAAATCTAAATTTGTGTAGACATAACGTCCCGGTTCATTCATAAGCATAACATCACCACCGCCAGTTACTAGTACTAAATCTGCATATGTGTTACTTTGGGCATAGGTCACATCAAACATATTGTTCACGCCGACTGTAAGGTCAAACTTTTTGTTGACTGCATGTTTTACTTTTGCGTTGACTATTGCCCAGCCTGCAAGAACCTGCTCACCGTTGTCATCGTCTATTTTATCCCATCTTGCACTCATGACGGTTTCAAGTGTTGCTAAAGAGTTGTTTGCATACTCATAATTGAGTGCAATATTTCCGCGTAGTGGTGCCATGTCCGCAAGATTTGTATTTGTTTGTCCTGCAAGTGCTTTATCTTTTTTACCGCGTTTGTATGATGCTCCCATATCTATGGTCATGTCATCAGTGGCATAATATGAACCACTCAGCTCTCCTCCGTAGATTGTTGCATCAATATTTTCAAATGCATTAGTAACATACCCTTTATGATAATAGATATAGTCTTTTAGTTTTGAGTAGAATGTTTTTATTTTGAACTTAAAAGTATCATTATCTGTTTCATATCCTAAATCAACTTCTTGGTTTCGAGTATCTTTTAAATCAGGTGTTCCAACTAAGTTGCCCATAGAACTGAAAAAGTAAAGTTCTCTTCCATCAGGAACACGATAAGCTTGCCCTAATCCAAAAAAGAGCTTGTTGGCTTTATTGAAGTTATATGTTGCTAAAAGATTTGCACCTACAGAGTGGTAGTTGTTATCTTGGTATGTATCGTTTGTAACGGAAGTGTCATCAACTCTTGCACCTACAGAGAGATTGAGGGCTCCGTATGCCTTAGAGAGTTTTGTGAAAAGTGCTGTGTTTTTTGTGATGGCATTATCAATACTTTTTTTATACCCCATCGCCGCTGCGGAGCCATCTTTTTCATAGTGGCCATCCCATTTTCGCTTACTTCCATCAAGCCCTATAAGTAAAATATAGTTGTTGATATCAAAAGTGTTTTTGAGTTTTATGCCATCTACATTTGTTGTTAACCAGTTTGTTATTACCCCTGTTAATAATGAAGACATTCTATAACTTGTATCCATTGGATGGTCAACATCGGAGTGGTAATACTCCAGATTTACATTTTTATACGAATCACTGATAGCGTCAATATTGTATGCAACGCTGTAGATGTTCGAGTCATCATAAATGGCATCCATTTTTGAGTTACCATAGAGGACGTTGTCACTCCTGTTTGCCGTTACACTTAAGCGAAGTTCTTGATTTTCTGCGGTTGTAATGAAGGCTTTTGCTGTTGCACTAGTCTTTTTGTACGCTGGCATATCATAATAATCAGGTTGGAGTCTTGGGTCTTTTGTTGTTCCTGCTAAGGTTGTTGTCGCTACATATTTATCTATCTGTTGTGCGATGGAATCACCGTTTCCATCATGGTATTGATCAGAAGACTCAGTTGAGACTGCTGCTAAGACTCTTATGAAATCATTGCCACCACTTGCAGATGCACCGAATTTTTTGTAGTTCCATGCACCAAAACCAAGATTAATTTGTGCTTTGAAATCTTTTGTAGGTTTTTTTGTTGTAATCTTTACTCCACCACTCATATTTCCATATGTAGTGACATCGTAAGGTCCTTCTATGACTTCAATTGTAGCAATTTGGTTTGCAACAATGTGTGAAATTGGTGGATCCATTCTGTTAGGACAAGCTCCATATGTTTTTGTACCGTCAACTTCTACAGAGATGTTGTCGCGTTTTTGTCCACGAATGAAGATATCATTAGCAATGGCACTACGACGTGACATGTCAATTGCTGGCACATTGTCACTGAGTACCTGAGCAAGGTCAGCAGAAGTTTGTGCTTTTTGTGCAACATCAGTTATGACAGTTGCTTCAACATTAATGGGTTCTAAAACTACATCTGCAGAGTAGAGTGCAGAAACGGCTAAGAGTGAGAGTGTTATACTTTTTTTCATTTTTTCCCTTTTTTGAAACTTAAATAACTTCAATAAATCTTTTTAATAAGAATTCTGTATAGATAATAGTAAAAGAAGTGTTAAAGAAGTATTAAAAAAGAGAATTATTTTGTTAAAATTGCATTATGAGTAAATTTGAAAAAATAAAAAGATGATTTTAATAGCATTAGGTTTCGCCTTAGCAACATACTTAATTATAAGTGCGATGGCGATTTTAGACCAGAAGTCAGCAAGAGAGGCTAATGTCAGCCGCGAAGTTCATACTCACACAGTGCAGTGAGCCGTGTTGACGGATTAAAACAGAAGAGTCAATACCTACGATTTCTCGATTTGGGAATGTTTTTTTAAAGATTGCAAGGGCAGTTTTGTCTTGCGTGACATTGTAGGTAGGGACTAATACAGCGCCGTTGACAAAGAGAAAATTTGCATAGGTGGCAGGAAGCCGTTCCCCCTTAAAGTAGAGTGCATCAGGCAGAGGGAGTGCAATGAGTTTTAAGCCACGCTCATCAGCAATCATTTGCAACTCCTCCTGCATAAGCTGCAGTTGGTGAAAATGCTCATCATCTCTGTTTTCACAGCTAACATACATAATGGTATCTTCATTGATGAAACGTGCCAGGGTGTCAATGTGTGAATCTGTGTCATCACCTGCGAGATAGCCGTGGTTAAGGTAGAGAATATGTGCAGCTCCAAAATAGCTTTTGAGTTTTTGGGTGATTTGAATGTTGTTGCATTTTGGGTTTCTGTTGGGGTTGAGCATACACTCTGTAGTTGTAAGAAGGGTGTCTCTGCTGTTACTCTCAACTGCTCCGCCCTCTAAAACAAAATCTATATCTTTTAGTTCATTTGCGTAACATTTGGCAAGTGCGTGTGAGAGGGCATTGTCTTTGTCTGCTGCAAACTTTTCACCCCAGCCGTTAAAGGTAAAGTTCAGTAGTTCTGTTGTTGCATCATCTCTCACGCAGAGTGCTGAGCAGTCTCTTGCCCAGGTGTCATCTGCTGTGTAGTGAACAAAGACAATATTTTTAGGATTAGAAAAATGTTCTTGAACGCTCTTTATATCATCACAGATGACAAGGCATTTTTGAAATCTTGCAACAGTTGTGATGATATTTACAAAACACTCCTCTGCCTCACGCAGATAATCAATCCAATCTGTAGCTGCGTGAGGAAAGATAATTTGGGTAAAACTCTGCTCTTCAAACTCTGCAATTAAACGGCGCATCTGATATAATTCCTTTATGGCTTACATAACTTTAAATAAAAAACATTTTTTTAACAATTTAGATATTATTGCAAAACTCTGCAAAGGCAAAGATAAAATTGCCCTTGTTTTAAAAGATAATGCCTATGGTCATGGTCTGAGTGAGATGGCAAAAATGGCACAAGAGTACGGTATAACGAAGGCAGTTGTACGTTCTTACGCGGAAGCCAAAGCAATAGAAGGATTTTTTGAGTATATTTTAGTACTGGCCGGTTTTCCTCAGGCAAAAAGTGACAAAATACGCTATACCGTGAATGATTTGGAGGCACTGCAGAAGTTTGAAAAAGGGACAAAAGTAGAACTCAAAGTTAACACCGGTATGAACAGAAACGGCATTGAAGCCGAGGCGCTGCGTGAGGCTTTTGAATGTGTGCAAAAACAGGGCTTAGAGCTTGAAGCGCTCTTTACGCATCACAGTTGCGCAGATGAAGATGAATGCATATTTGGCCAGCAGAATGAAAAATTTGCAATGATAAAAAAAGAGGCAAAAGAGCTGCAAAAAGAGTTTGGTCTGAAAGAATTGCGCTTTCACTCTTGTAACTCTGCCGCTCTTTTTCAGACAGAGGACTTTTCTGAAGATATGGTACGTGTAGGCATTGCAGCCTATGGATGTCTGGAACTTCCTAAAAACGCTCATGCAGAGCAGTTGAAACCGATACTCTCTCTTTTTGCTCAAAAAATATCAACACGCCATCTGCGTGAGGATGCCTGCGTGGGCTATGGTGCTATATACAAAGCTGAGGCAGCATGTACCATAGGAAATTATGATTTTGGTTATGGAGACGGTTTTTTACGAATATGTTCCAATAATTATGTGACACCCCAGGGGGTAAAACTGCTTGGACGCATCTCTATGGACAACAGCTCTTTTTTGTGTAGTGATGCAGAGCTTTTAATCTTTGACGATGCAAGAGAGCTTGCAAAATATGCGCATACTATCAGTTACGAAATCCTGACCGCACTCAAAGGCAATCTCAAAAGAGTTGTTCTACAACAGTAGAGGTGAGGGCTTACCTATATAATAGCCCTGAATAAAATCAACACCAAATTGCGAGAGAAGTTTGACAGAGTCTTCATCTTCGACATACTCCGCGATAGTCTGTAGACCTAGATTTTTGGCGAAGATGACAATCGTTTGTGTGATTTTTCTTGCATTTTCATCGCAGCTAATATTTTTAACAAGTGAAGCATCAATTTTAAGATAGTCCACATTGAGTTCTAAAACATGTGAAAAGTTAGAGTAACCGCTTCCAAAGTCATCTATGGCTATTTTTGATTTATAACGCTTTATTTTCTGAATGAAGGCTTTGATCTCTTCATAATTTTCTATCTCATGGCTTTCAAGGATTTCAAAAACAACACGATGCGGCGCATTATATACGGAAAGTTTTTGAAGTATAAAAGCAACAGTTTTTTCATTACAGATATCATCAATTGAGAGGTTGATGGAAAATTCCAACTCTTCTTTCTTTTCAAAAAATGCAAATGTTTTTTCTATCATTGTATAGGTAATGTGATAGTAGAGTTTTGATTTGGTCGCGATGTCAAGAAACAGATAGGGTGCAATGACATCACCATTGTCTGTAATGATACGCACAAGAGCTTCATATTTTTCTATCTTTTTTGTGTGGAGATTATAAATAGCTTGGAAGTAGGGCACTATTTTATCATGGGCTATTGCATCTTTTAAAAGAGCAATACCTTGAATGTTTTTATTGACATTTTCAGTTGTATCAATTAAATGATCATAGATAACGAAGTTTGCCTTGGAATTTTTAGCAACCTGCAGTGCCATATCTGCTTTGATGATTAAAGAGTCTTCATTAGATGCCAGACCACAACTTACTGTGATGAAAATAGTGTTTTTGTTGATGAGATATTCACTTTTATTGATTGTGTGCAGCAGTTGTGAAATGCGTTTTTGAAACTTTTGCGCATCTACATCCCAGCTGGTAAAAACAGCATACTCATCACTTGGAAGTTTATAGACTGTGGAGTGCGCATCATTACAAAAAGTGTCAATTTTTTTCCCTAGCTCTATGAGCAGCGCATCCCCAACAGTGTGTCCGTAAAAATCATTAATATCTTTAAAATTATCAATGTTAATGAGTGCTAAATGTCTGTTGTTTTTATCTTTTGAATCGCTGATGTCTTCTAAAAACTGCAGTCTGTTCGGCAGTCCTGTCAATCGTTCGCGGACCAGTGCTTTTTTAAGTTTTTGTGTTTGTTGTTTGACAGCTTTTTGTAGGTAGCTGTTTATCTTTTTTGATTTTTGTGCAATGAAATAGATAATGAGAAAAAGTACAATGAAGGCAAGAGAATCATACAAAATAGAATAGATAAAATGGTGTATGAAGTAGTTGCTTAATTTCTCTTTTGGAATTTTGATGCTCAATATACCACGCAGTTCGCCAAGTTTATAGCCGTATGCTTTGTCGTATCTGTTGCGGATAAACTCCGGAGCATCATCTCTGTCTGCATGGCATTTAAGGCATCTATTTTGAATCTTGAGAGCAGAAGCATACTGATAGTAGTTTGGATTGTTGGCGCTAAAGTACTCTTTTGTGTTTGGGTGCTCTTTAAAATACTCTATTGCCTTTAGCTCTTCGCTGTCTGCCTTGTTTTTAGGGTTTCTTGCTCTGTCTGAAACAGTCTGCAGACTGATGTTAAAAGAGTTGTTTTTTGAAAATGTCTGATTTATGTAGTAAGAGCTGTATGCAGGCAGCCCTTTAAGTGTATTTTTATTGAGTGGAATAGTTTTGTTGAGGTAGAGTTTTTGGTAGTAGTTTCTATGCGCAATTGCGTAAGACTGCAGTACTTGTGCCTCTTTATGAGCAAACTCATTCATCTGTTTTACCGTGTCCGTATAACTGTAGAAAATTCTAAAAAGCAAAACAAGTAAAAATATGATGGGAATAATAAAAAGAACTTTACGATTTAAATATTTTTCCATATATACCCTTATACTCTGTTACATATGCATTATAGCCAAATTTTAAAAAAGCAGACGCCTGGCCTGATTATATTTTGACCACCAATAAGGGTTGCGAATGTTTGAGAGCATTACCCCGTATCTGCTTGAAGCATGGATAAACTCTCCTTTTTCAAGATAGATTCCTGTATGTAAAACATTATAAGAGGTGTTGAAAAAGAGAATATCGCCCTCTTTGAGACTTTTTTTTGAGACTCTTCTTCCCACTTTAATCTGCTGTTTAGTTGTTCTTGGAAGTTTAATATTAAATGCCTCTTTATAGATCCTCTGTACAAGTGCCGAGCAGTCGATACCGTTTTTATCTTCCCCTGCGTAGCAGTATTTGACCCCTGCCCATTTTTCATACTCTTTGTAGAGTGTAGTTGTGACGAAGTTTTTCTTTTGAAGTTTGTATGTGACGTGATTTTTATGGGTTGTTGGGAGTTTTTTGTATGTTTTTGGAGTGCTTGAACAAGCTGAAAAGAGAAACAGTGTCAAGATGGAGAGAAACGCTGTTTTCATAAGGTTTAGGAACTTATTTTTACGATGGCTTCTGGAAAAACAACACCGTCAATTCCAAGCAGTGCCATCTCTTCAATCGCATCTTCTTGACTGATATGGACTAAAATCTTCGCATCAAAGAGATAATTCTCAGCGATACTTTGTGCTGTTTTTGCAAGTTCTTTGTCGAGTATAATATAACTCGCACCCAAAGAAGCAGCATAAATGAGTTCGGTGACGTTTTTGATACCAAGAGCAAAAGGAATCTGATTTATCTGCAAATGTGAAATAATATCAAGATTTTTTTCAGAGAAGTTCAGATAAATTTTAGAAGAGGGTGGTGTCTTTTCAATGCTCTCTATATCGAAAATATGAAAAAATTCATCGCTCTTGATAAATCTGTGACCAAAAAGAAGCATTATTTCTTCGCCTCGATGATGCACTCATCAGAGCAGTAGTATTTTCCATTGCTCAAAATACACTCAGAGATCTCGGTGTAGACACCACAGTGAGCACACTCTACCATCTCATCAGCCTGAGGCTTGTTCTCTTTTTTTTGTTTTTTTGTTGTAGTTGCTACGCTTTTTTGTTTAAAAAACATAATGTAAACGATGTAAATAACAGCGCCTATAAGCAATAGTTTTAGTATCATAAATCTTCTCCTAAAAGTAAGTAGTGTCTATTTTTTCTTTCAATTATTTTGTATGGCATGCCATGTGTCTCTTGGAGCTCATCAAAAACCTTTTCACCTTTGTAAAAAAGTAGTTTTGATTTTTCATCTCGGAAATTTTTGCTGAGTTCTAAGAGCATTTTTGTGTCGGTAACAGCACGAGAAGTGATGAGTTCAAATATTTCGCTTGGCATCTCTTGGACTCTTTTTTTTACTACACGAACATTGTTAAGCCCTAAATCAGCTTTTATAAACTGTAAAAAACTCGCTCTTTTTGTTAAAGGTTCTACAAGTGTTACTTGGGTGTCAGGCAGTCCAAAGGCTAAAATCAATCCCGGAAATCCCGCACCTGTACCGATGTCAAGCAGAGAGCTTACAGGAGGTAAAAAGCTGATTGGAAAAAGGGCATCAAAGATAAAGTCATCAACGGTAGCAGCATCTCTGGCTCCCGTGAGGTTGTGAATCTTGTTCCATTTGAACAGATGCTCTTTATATTTTTGTACATTGTGGAAAAAATTGTCCGGTACTATAATCTTTTCTGCTTTGACGCGTGTTTTCAAATCCAACAAATATCCTTTTGCGACATTTTATCTTAAAAAAGCTCTCAAATCCATTTATACATAGAATTTGAAGTTGTTTTTACCGATATTTTTCGCATTGTACATAGCGCGATCGGCATATTTTACGAGTGTATCTCCCTCATCACTGTCATCAGGGTAGATACTTATACCAATGCTACAGGTCACAAAAAGCTCACTCTCTTGAAATTTGATGGGTATCTGCAGAGTATCTACCAAAAGTTTCGCGATGACAGCAACATTTTGTGTCGAGTCAAAATTTTCTAAAATTATGAGGAATTCATCTCCTGCAAGACGAGAAACAGTGTCAGACTCTCTCACACAGTTTTTAAGCCGGCGAGCCACTTCAACAAGAACAGCATCTCCTGCTTCGTGTCCATAGGTGTCATTAACCTCTTTAAAATGGTCAAGATCGACAAAAAGCAGTGCAAACTGTGTCTGATTTCTTTTTGCTTTGGCTATGGCCTGCGTGAGTCTGTCTTTAAAAAGAACCCTGTTTGGAATTTTGGTCAAAGTGTCATAGTATGCCTGATACGCAAGCGTCTCTTTTTGTTTTAAAATCGCTGACTGTGCTTTTTGTGCATGAGAGATTTGAATATCAAAAATCACATAAGCCTCTTTGTTATTATAGACAATCTTATGCATAAAAGATTGCACGCCATAGCTCGACCCATCTTTTCTTACATGCTGAGAGATATTCATGGCATTGCCGTTTTGTAGCATAAGTGCTTTGAAATTTTTCACAGTTTCATGTATCATGGAAGCATTGACATCACATAAATCCATAGCTAAAACTTCTTGTTCATCGTAACCTAAGGCCTTCAGAACCCCATCATTGACATAAAGATAGTGGTCTGTCTCAAAATCAACAATATATATCTCTAAGAGTGAGTTTTTCATAATACTTGCGAGCTCTTGACTCTTCAGGAGAAGTTTTGAGAGCTCTAGGGTCTGTTTTTTTACCTCACCTTCTAAAGAGGCTTTTTGTTTTTTCAGCAGGGCATTGAGTATCTCATTTCGCTGCTCATAAAGATATAAAAATGTCATACTTAAAATAATAGGAACGGTAATATAGAAATATTGGAACATTGTATATTTTGTCCCAGAGATATTTTTAAGTCCTAAAATAGCAAGTATGGAGATAGCAGCGAAGAAAAGACCTACTTTTTTCCCTTTTAAAAAGAAGGCAGCAAGGATTAAAACTATGTACCAGGTAGAGCATAAAATACCAATATTTCTAAATGTAAATGTGATAAGAAAATAAAACAGAGAGAGTAAAACAGGGATGGAGTAGCGAATGCTTTTTTTAGATTTTCTTGCGATTATGAGCGTGAGTAAGGAGGCAAAAGCAGCGCAGAGGTCAATGACGGCTTGAATCTCTTGACCATACATATAACGAAAGAAAGAGAGCATACCCAACATCACAATAATAATGGCAAGAATGGAGTTCACGAGTATAAACTGTAGTTTTAACTCATACTCATCTTCTTTAAAATGAAAGCCGCTTAGTAAAAAGTTCTTAGCATTTATCATCATAAACCTTTTCTCTATTGAAATGATTGTACATCAATAAATATAAATATACAATATAGATAATAATTTTTAGCAATTACTTATGGTATAATGTGATAATATACAATAATTTAATATGTTTATTTTTAGGATTGAGACTGATGATGAAAAAACAGGTTCTTAGAGCGATTGAACATGCATATGAATATCATGTTGAGCAGATGGAAAAAGTGACCCTGCTCATAGAGGGTAAAAAAGTAAAAAATCCTACGCCGCGTATGAAGAATGAGTGTGAGTTTGGTCAGTGGCTTTATGGTGATGCAAGCCGCATCAAAACTCTTCTCGGCATACATTTTTACACAAGTAT
>JALVXQ010000336.1 GCA_027038255.1 Sulfurimonas sp.
GTGGCAGTGAACGGCGAATGGCCATGCCACCAAGAGGCAGAGGCAGATCTTTGCCTGCGAGTTCTTGCCAGATATCCCACATCTCACGTTCAACTTCAAGGGCATCGTTATAGGTCAATATGGACTCGTGAATCAGAACACCTGCGTCAACTACACCATCGAGTACGGCTTGTTCTATCTCTAAAAAGTTCATGTAAGTTACACGTGCATCAGGGTAGGCGATACGAAAAAGCATGGCATTGGTAGTGTGCTCTCCACTGAGAGCAACTTTAAAGTTGCGTTTGAGTTTTGCACATTTTTTCTTGATGACCTTGGGACCATAACCCTCACCGAAACTGACAGCAGTTCGAAGCGGAGCATACTCCTCTTTAATGTGGGGATAGAGTGCAAAGGAGATGGCTACAATGTCATAAACACCTTTTAGTGCATCTTCATTGAGTGTTTGAATGTCTTTAGCGATGTTGTCAAATTTGACATCTTTCATGCTTACCCAGCCAAATTTAATGGCGTAGTACATAAAGATATCATCAGCGTCCGGGGAGTGAGCAATTAAAGTTTTTTTCATGGAGATTATTTTATCAAAAAATAACTAAAAGTAAGGCATATATGAAATTAATCAATATAGGAGTATAATAAGTCAAGACAATGTTAATTATAAGGAGCTTATTATGAGCAAAAAAGCATTAGTAAAAGTTTATGAGAATTATGATGAAGCAGCAAAAGCAGTAAACCTTCTTCTTGAGCGGGGTGTATTGAAAAAATACATCTCTGTGATTGCCAAAGGGGAGCAGGAAGAGAAAAATGAATTTGAGTTTAAGAAAGAGAATAACAATATGATCTTTTGGGGTGAGCAGGGTGCATTTTGGGGCTCACTCTGGGGGCTTTTGTCTGGAGGAATTCTCTTTTGGGTTCCAGGTTTTGGTCCTTTAGTCGCAACCGGTCGTATCTTGGCAGCAATTGCCGGCATGGTAGGCGGTGCAGCAATTTTAGGTGCAGGCGGGGCTATGATTTCCTGGTTTGTTGATGTCGGAATTGAAAAATCTTTGGCACATAAGTATGCAGAGATGTTAAAAGAGAATAAAATTCTTCTCATTGTCCATGGAGAAGATGCTGCCGTTGAAATGGCTGAAGATATTTTTGCAGAAGCAGAGAAATAATACAAACACTTTATGATATACTAAAACAATAATTTTTAGTAATAGACTTCTTCAAAGAGGTCTAATGAAGGCATTGTATTATGGATTTGAAATATCAGATTTTAATTGTCGATGATGTTGCAGATAATATTCAAGTAGCAATGAATATTTTACAAGAAGATAACTACGACTTCTCTTTTGCTATCTCAGGAGAAGCTGCGTATGAACTGCTTCTTAACAATGAGTTTGATTTGGTTCTACTTGATGTTATGATGCCGGGAATTGATGGTTTTGAACTGTGTGAGATGATAAAACACAATGAAAAGCTCAAAAATATTCCGGTCATCTTTTTAACAGCGAAAGTAGATATTGACTCTATTTCGCGCGGCTTCAGAGTGGGCGGTGTTGACTACATTACAAAACCTTTTCAAGCCGAAGAGCTCATAGCACGCGTGAAAAATCAATTAGAGCTCTACACTGCCAAAGAGATTTTAAAACATCAAAACATCTCTTTGGAGACCAAGATTAAACTTGGTGAAGAACGTCTGCTTACGGAGCTGGAAAAGACACAGATTGAGATGATTTTTGTCCTCTTAGGGCTTATGGAGTCTGCTTCAGATGAAAGCGCTTCGCATGTGCGTCGCGTAGCAGAAATCTCCAAACTCTTAGCACATTATCATAGAAGTTTGAGTGAAGATGATGCAAATATCATTTATCATGCAGCACCTATGCATGATGTCGGTAAAATCACCATTCCCCAATTAATACTCCAAAAAGAGGGGCCGCTCACGCAAGAGGAGTTCACCCTTGTCAAACAGCACACGACAAAAGCACATGAATTTTTACGGTACTCATCAAGAAAAATCATGAAAGCTGCCGATATCATCGCTCACGAGCATCATGAACACTGGGATGGTTCGGGATATCCACAAGGATTACAGGGTGAAGATATTAATATACTAGGGCGTATTGTTGCTGTGGCAGATGTTTTTGACACAATTTATCATGACCGGGCGTACAAAAAAGCACTCCCACAAAAAGAAGCCGCTGAGTATATTTTACAAAATGGTGCAAAACAGTTTGATCCTGCATTAGTGAAGATTTTTGAAGAGCATCTTGATGAGTTCCTGGCTATCGTTTAAGATGAAGTTTTCTCTTCTGCTTCTTCTTACTTTCTCTCTTTTTGCAAGCGAATTACACCTCACGACAGAAGAAAAAGCTTATATTCAAAAGCATCCAACGATTACCCTTGGTGCTGATTACAGTTGGGCACCCTATGATTTTGTAGATTCATCGAAAAAGCATGTCGGTATATCTGCAGACTTTTTAACGCTTGTCGCACAAAAAAGCGGTTTGAAAATAAAAGTAGTAGCAGACAAATGGTACAAAACGATGCAGAGGATGCGGGAAAAAAAACTGGATGGTTTGACCTGTGCCATGAAAACTCCAGAGCGAGAGAAGTTTTTACTTTTTAGCAAGCCTTATGTGAGCATGCCTCTTGTTATCATAACATTGACACAAAACAGTGAGATTAAAAGCTTAGATGATCTGAGTGATAAAATTGTCGCGGTAAATGAGGGTTCTTATCTGCACGAGTGGTTGAATAAACATCACCCTGAGATAAAACTGCTTTTAACCTCGTCCAATGATGATGCACTCGAAGAGGTCTCCGTTGGTAATGCAAATGCATACATCGGAAATATTGCCGTTGCCACCTACATTATGAAGCATAATTTTTTGGCAAATTTGAAGATAGTAAATAAATTACCAAAGCTCCAAACGAAAGTTTCTATAGCCATTGATAAAAACAAGCCGCTGCTTTTTTCCATCATACAAAAATCACTTGATGCTATCAGCGAGAGTCAAAGACGTGCCATCATCAACAAATGGTTTGATGCGACACTGCTTGATAAAATCAATTCAAAGCTTGCAACGCTCACGCAAAAAGAACGCAATTGGATACAAGAGCATAAGACAATTACCTACAGTGAAGTGAATTGGAAACCTCTCTCGATTATTGAAAACGAGCATATGGGTGGTATGCTTGGTGATTATCTAGAGCTGCTTTCAAAAAGAACAGGGCTGCGTTTTGAGTATAAACCCTCGCAATCATGGCCGGATGTTTTAAAAAGTTTTCAGCAAAATAAGATAGATATGGTCCCTGGTGTTGGAGAAAATCCCTATGAGAACTCTCTAGGGCTTACTTCAAAAACTTTTGCCTCTTTTCCTTTTGTTCTAGTGACAAAAAATGAAAAATCTTTTATCAATAACATTAATGACATCAAAGAGAAAATTATTACGGTGCCAAAGTATTTTACGAGTTATAACTATCTTAAAACGTATAAAAAAGATATCAAGATTATCCCAACAGACTCTATTTTGGAATCTTTGGAACTTGTTAAAGAGGGTAAAGCCTATGCTTTTTTAGGACATATGGCCGTTGCTATGTATTATGTCGGCAGATACTATCCAAACGAGCTGCATATCGCAGGTAAAATCGATTTTCGATTTAATCATAAATTTTTAGTGCATAAAAATAATCCAATTCTTTTAAGCATCATTAACAAGTTTATTGACAGTATCACTGATCAGGAGCGTCAGGAGATTACAAAAAGATGGCTGGCGGTTACTGTACATGAGGCCAAAGACTATACACTTTTTTTTCAGATAGCCATTGTGCTGTTTTTGCTCATTATCGCTTCACTCTACTGGAATACCAAACTTTCCCAAGAGATAAAAGAGCGTAAAAAGGTAGAGGCACAACTCCATAAAGCAAAAGAAGAGGCAGAGAGTGCGAACCGTTCCAAGTCAGAATTTTTGGCAAATATGTCTCATGAAATTCGCACACCAATGAATGCTATTATTGGTTTTACCGAACTGCTGAGTGAACAGATTCAAGAGCCACGATTGAAATCCTATGTGAAGACGATTCGCTCAGCGGGTAATACGCTTTTGATGCTTATTAATGATATCTTAGATCTCTCAAAAATTGAAGCAGGCAAGATGCAGCTGCAAAAAGTAGCTACAAATGTTTATGAACTTTGTGATGAGATAGGGGCTATCTTTGCACCGACGATTCAAAATAAAGGTCTAGAGTTATACATAGACATAGACCCCAATGTACCACAAAGTATGCTTTTAGATGCTGCGAGACTGCGTCAAATCATTTTTAATCTTATTGGAAATGCAGTAAAGTTCACTTCAAGAGGGAGTATCACACTAGGGCTGCAGACTATGGTGATTTATGAACATAACTCTAAAGTAGATATGCGTATTTCTGTAAAAGATACAGGTGTAGGAATTCCTCAAAACCAGTTAGAGAAGATCTTTCAGGCATTTGAGCAAAAGGATGGACAAGATAACCGAGAGTATGGCGGAACAGGGCTTGGACTTGCAATCTCTAAACGATTGACAGAGATGATGGGCGGGTCGATCAGAGTTGAGAGCCAAGAGGGTGAGGGGTCAGAGTTTATTGTTACATTGCAGGGTATTGATATTGCCTCTTTACAAAATTCTTCATCCCAACTCTTGGCAAAAAAAGAGAAAGAAGAGCTCGTTGTTTTTGAAAAAGCGAAGATTCTTGTCGTGGATGATGTGGATGACAACAGAGAGCTGCTTGTGAAAAATTTTCAAGATACAAAGATAGATGTCGATAGTGCAAGAAATGGTCTAGAAGCGCTGCACCTCGCAGAGACAAACAGATATGATTTGATTATTATGGATGTGAGAATGCCTGTGATGGATGGGTATGAAGCTACAAAACAGATAAAAGAGAAGATGGATATTCCCGTTATTGCACTCACTGTTTCTGTAATAAAAGGACAAATAAAAGCATCAGAGATAGCAATTTTTGATGCATATCTTAGAAAACCGGTACTTAAAAAAGAACTTTTTGCGGCTATGAAGAAATTTTTACCTTATAAAACAGTGGCAAAGGAAGACGCTCAAAAGATAGATATTTCTGCTGTGTTGGAGAGAAAGCCTTTGTGTAAAGAGCTGCTTAGAGATGTTTCGCCTCTGCTGCAAAAAGCACAAAAAAGTCATAACATGCAGGATATTAAGAACTTCTACAAAGCGCTCAATTTGCTGGCTGATGACTACAATGATAAAGATTTACGCTTCTATCTTCAAAGGTTTCAAGAGGCCATTGATGCTTTTGATATTGCAGAGATGCAAAATCTGTTGCAAATGTATGAAAAGCTCGAGAAAGCGATGTAGTTTTACTTTATTTAGTTAAAATTACGCATATTTATGTAGAGAGTTTTTTAGAAATATGACAAAATGACATAATTTCTGGAAGAGAAAAAAAATTCATCTACAATACTACAAAATTTCATAATAAGTGAGTCCACAATGGATGCAAATAAACAAAAATCATTAGACTTGGCTATCAAGCAAATTGATAAAGCTTTTGGAAAAGGTGCTCTGATGCGCCTTGGTGATAAGGACATTGAACCTCTTCAATCAATATCAACAGGCTCTTTGGGACTGGATTTGGCACTTGGCATCAATGGTGTACCGCAGGGGCGTGTTGTTGAAATCTACGGACCGGAGAGTTCTGGTAAAACAACGCTGGCACTGCAGATAACAGCAGAGTCACAAAAAAATGGAGGGGTATGTGCTTTTATAGATGCGGAACATGCTCTTGATGTCATTTATGCAAAAAATCTAGGTGTAGACATTGACAATCTTTTGGTGTCACAGCCTGATTATGGTGAGCAGGCTCTTGATATCGTTGAGA
>JALVXQ010000337.1 GCA_027038255.1 Sulfurimonas sp.
TTGCGGGAGTTCCTCCATTTGCACTTTTCTGGGGTAAACTGTATTTGATCTCGTCAGCCGTTACAAGTGGTTATACAGTTCTTGCACTTATTATGGCGCTGAACTCTGCAATTGCAGGATACTATTATCTTAAACTGATAGTATATATGTTTATGAAAGAGCCGGTAATTACTGATGGCGGTCATGTGTATGTATCAAATGCTACACTTGCACTTAAAACTATTATTGGTATAGCAGCAATAGGAACTATATTTGCTTTTCTAGCTATAAACCCACTTTTGGAATTTATCACTGCGTTTGTTTATAACAGCGGGTATTAGACAATAGTATCACTTTTAAAGGAGAAGAGCATTTGTACAAATACATACTCTTAGCCTTTATA
Source organism: Sulfurimonas sp. (assembly GCA_027038255.1). Classification (GTDB taxonomy): domain Bacteria; phylum Campylobacterota; class Campylobacteria; order Campylobacterales; family Sulfurimonadaceae; genus Sulfurimonas. The sequence continues at coordinate 383 of JALVXQ010000337.1, forward strand.
AGCCTCAACGCTTTTGCATTGGAAATTTCGATTGACAGTGCAAAAGATGACTTCACAAAATACTCCACTCTTCATATCTCTGATAACAGCAGTTTTGTCTGTCAAGAACTCAAAGATGATTTTGATGTAACAAAAGAGATTATCTGTGCATTTTCTAAAAAACCATCACAAGAACTTCCACACCTTCAAAATGGTTTTTTTAGAGTGAACAGTTTTTCTAAAAAAGAGACTTTTTTTGTCTCAATTAAGCCTGTGTATAAGATAAAACTACTCGCAGATATTTTTAATCTCAGTGAAGATGATACTGTTTTTACGGCTGATGTAAAGATTGCAAAACGATGGAGCATCATAGGCTATAAAGAGAAATTTCCACTTATAAAAAATGAGCAAAGATCAACACTTGCTATCAATTTTCCGTTCTATCTCGACAAAGATAAACTTCCGTATGTAGGCAGTTTGGACTTAGCTGGTAATCCGGTGCATATTAAAAAAGTCGAAGATGTAACAGAGTACCTGAAAATAAAAAGATTTTTTTTAAAAAAGAGATATGATGATGCGCTCGATATGATTAATGACGTCCTTACTGCATATCCAAATACCCTTTTCAAATCAGAACTCAGTTACTATAAGATTAAAATCTATGATAAAACTAAAGATTATGACAATGTTGTAGCGACGGCCAAAGAGTTTTTGCGTGAGTACTCTTCTGATGAGAATGTTCCAGAAGTTCTCTCTTTAATGGCTAAGGCATATGCAAAAATAGGTCAAAATACAGATGCAGATTACTTTTTTGACAGACTCTTCAGTGAACATCACGGTAATGTATATGCACAGTGGGGGTACATCTACAAAGGGGAGATGCTTGAGTCTTCCGGTGCAAACCGTGAAGCAATACAGTACTATAAAAAAGCACTCTATGAGACAAAAAGCTTAGAAGTCGCGGCAGCAGCAGCGTATCATCTTACAGAGATATATATGGGGCACGCGCCAAAACAGGCTGCGAAATATGCCATGAAAATTATCAGTGCAAAAGCAGACTTTTTTATGCAAGATATGAAAGCTTCACAAACTATTATGAAGACACTCGCTGATGCCGGGCAATATAAAACAGCAGCAGCCATTGCAAATGCACTGCTGCAAGCAATTGGACCTACCTATGATGAGTATGAAGAGCTGCTCAAAGACAAAGCCCTTTGGCTTGCAAAAACAAAAGATAAAAAAGCGGCACTTGAAGCTTTGAACAGTTATATAAAGAAGTTTCCAGATGGTGATTATATTTCTGCTATTCAAACTGCCAAAGATGGACTCTTTTTTGATAATGATGAACTCAATGCGACAGCTAAACTGGCTGAATATGACAAGCTTATAGAAGAGTACACAGGGGACGTTATAGCAGACAAAGCACTCTATGAAAAAGCAAAACTGCTTTTAAAAGAGAAAAAATATGCAGCTGTTCTTGCTCTGCAAAGTGATTTGAAAAATCTTGACAGTAGTAAATTTTCTGATGTAGAGAGTATCATTAAAGATGCTGCTAGAGGACTGATGGAAGTATCTTTAAAGAAAAAGAACTGCAAGAATGTTTTGGTTGTTGCCAATGATTATAACATTACGCTTTCTAACTCCTGGGATGATGGTATTTATGCTTGTGCGATGAAGGGCGGAGATTTTCAGCTCTCTGCATCTATTGCATCAAAAAATCTCAAATCAACAGATATAGAGCTGCGTAAAAAATGGCTCTACAGATATATCAAAGTTGATTTTGCGACAGGTAATTACAGTGAAGTAGTAGATGCGGCAAAAGATTTAATCACCCTGATAGATAATCTAAAAGCTTCTCCGTATAAAGATGTCTACAGATACCTTTTTGATGCCTATAATCGCTTAGAACAAAAAGAAAACATGATAAAAGCGATGGTCAAAATAGAAGATATTTTCGGACTTGATTACAGAGATATAGATAGATATGTGGCAATGGTCTCTTTAGGAAGTGAGCTCAAAGATGATAACATTGTTATCAAATACGCTACTAAAGTGATGCGTATACAAAAACGCTCAAACTCTTATGCACAAAGTCCTTATGTAGAATTTACGCTCTATAGCGCATATATGAATAAGAATGATTACAAGCGTGCTTTAGAGGTCATACGTTCATTAGATAGTGTGCAGCTAAGTAAAAATGAGAGAGCAAGACAAAAGTATCTGCTCGGAATGGTTCTAAGTAAACTTTGGAGAGACGCAGATGCTACAAAAGCATATAAAGAGGCAATAGCCGCTGATGCAAACTCTGCGTGGGCAAAGCTTGCAAAATCAGCTTTAGAGCTTTAAAGCTCTAAACAGTCACTGATTGAGTAGAGTCCCGGCTCCTTATCTGCAAGCCATTTTCCGGCACGGAGTGCTCCTTTGGAAAAAGTGTTGCGTGAGGTTGCTGTGTGGCCGAGTTCAATAAACTCACCATCATTATAAAAACCAACAGTATGACGTCCAACGATATCCCCGCCGCGCAGTGCCATAACGGCAATTTCATCTTTGCTGCGTTCCCCAATATTTCCATCACGACCACTTACGCGTACTTTGTTAATATCTAAATTACGTCCGCGTGCAGCTGATTCACTCAGAGTCAGTGCCGTTCCGCTTGGAGCATCTTTTTTATGTCTATGATGCATCTCAACAATCTCAATGTCAAAATCTTCCAAGGCTGCAGAAGCTTGATATACAAGTTTGTTCAGTAGTGCTACACCTAAAGACATATTTGTCGCATACAGAACAGGCATAAGTTCACTAGCCTGTTTTAAAAGATTAAGCTGATGTGAATTGAGCCCTGTTGTTCCGATGACAAGAGGTCTCGGTGTTTTAATAGCCTCTTCTAAAAGCTTTTCACAAGCCTCAGGTAGTGAAAAATCAATGATAATGTCACTTGAAGCCATAAATGCATGCATATCTGATGTTACTAGAACAGAAGGGTCTATGGCAAAGTCTAAAGAGTTTCTGACATAAACAGCACTTAAACCCATTCCTTCACTTGATTTTAAATCTTCAATTAGGAGTTTTCCTACGCGCCCACTTGCTCCAAACAGACCTACTTTAAGAGTTGTCATTTTTATCCTTCGTTTAGTTTAATAGTTCATCAACATAAGAGATAGCACTCAGTGCTGCCACTGCTCCATCACCTGCTGCACTCACAACCTGTTTTGGTGCTTCTATGCGCATATCACCTGCTGCAAAAAGACCAGGCAGGGATGTCTTCATACTCAAATCAACGATGAGTTGCCCCTGTCCGTTTACATCGCATAAGAAACTGCCGTCTTCTTGAATAAGTGTCTGATTATTTACATCATTGCCGACAAAAGTAAAAACACCGGGAACTGAAATATCTCGAATATTTCCCTCTTTGTCTTTGACTTTAATGCCTGTTACACCCATAGCATCACCATACACTTCATCCGGAACTGAGTTGAGAACGAGTTCTATTTTCTCGTTTTCTTCTACACGCTTGACCGTATTTGGTGCTGCTCTAAAAGTATCTCGTCTATGTACAAGATAAACTTTTGAGCAGATTTTAGCGAGATAGAGCGCTTCTTCGAGTGCCGTGTCACCGCCGCCGATAACTGCAACCTCTTTGCCTTTGTAGAAAAAACCGTCACAGGTAGCACAGGTACTCACTCCCTTACCAAAGAACGCATCTTCACCATTAAACCCTGCACGGCGAGGGGATGAACCGGTACAAACGATGACAGAGTGTGCATGAACGATTGTGTCATTAGTTTGAATGACAGAGAAGATGTCACCATCTTTGCGTATCTGTTTGATCTCTACCATGTCATGTTTAAGACCAAATTTTTGACACTGCTCGGGCCATGGCATCATCAAATCCATCCCCGTAATGTCGCCTGTGACACCTGGGTAGTTCTCTATTTCAGAACTTTGTGTGATTTGACCGCCAGGCATCCCTTTTTCAAACATAGTAACCTGTTCAAGTCCGCCACGTGTTGTATAGAGTCCTGCTGTAAGACCTGCAGGCCCACCGCCTACAATTGCACAATCCAATATATTGCTCATATTTTGTTTCCTTGTTATAAAGTTTTAATATGTTGCGATAATTCGTCTAAATTATCAAGTTTACGTATCATACTATCTTGTTTATAAAGAGTCTCTTTTATTCTTTTTATAAAGAAAATAGAGGGGACTTCATAAATGTTAAAACGTTGAATAAATTTGAGTGATGTATTTGTTCCTGAGCGGATAAAAGTAGTGCTTTTTGAATTTGGATGGATGTTGTTATAGTAATCAATGGCAATGATAGGGTTGTTGAGATTCAGGTGAGAGAGTTTTTCCATACTCCCTTTATTGCGTGAGGAGTAAAAAACAACGATGTATTTCTTTTTTTTGGGTGTAAAAACATCACTTTTCTCATAAAAAGACCACTCTTTAAAATCAATAAATTTATATTTAGAAAATTTGTAGTTAAAGTAGGCAAAAGCACCGGCTATCATAGCGGCACCGAAGAAAGAAGCTAGGAGAGTTGAAAGCGAAAAGAGGCTTTTGCCCCCTTTGCGTTTTGCCACTCTTTACAGCCTTTAAAATTACGCTAAAAGAGCGTCAATTTTGTCAGCGAATGCTTGTTTAGAAGCAGCACCAACCATTTGATCAACTAACTCACCGTTTTTGAAGAACATTACAGTAGGAATAGAACGAATTCCAAATTTAACAGCAATCTCTTGCTCTTCATCTGTGTTTACTTTACAGATTTTCGCTTTTCCGTCATAATCTTCAGCTAATTCTTCAACTACTGGAGCAATCATACGGCAAGGTCCACACCATGGAGCCCAGAAATCTACTAGTGCTACACCTTCTGCAAGTGTTGCTTCAAAGTTATCAGCAGTTAATTCAATATATTTTCCCATTAGGATTTCCTTTTACATTTATTGTTTGTTTGGAAGTATTATACATGTGATATTATTAATTACAACTTTAGAAAAAGTTTTTAAATTTTTCTATAGGTATTATTTGTATAATTTTGCCAAATATATACAAAGGCTAAGCATGATGGATTTACAAATAACAGATGGTATACTCGGTGTAAGACCTTCTGTTGTCAAGCCGCATCCTGGTTTTTTTCATGAAGTGGGTGAAGAGCGTTTTCGTAAGCTGGTACACGACCATTATGATGTTATTAAAACAAGTGATATTGCTTTTTTGTTTCCTGTTTTTGATGATGATGATTTTGCTGAAGCGCAGAAGCATGCGGCAGATTTTCTTATAGAGATTTCAGGCGGGCCGGATTACTTCACGCAGAGCAGGGGGGAGCACCAAATGGTTGGTCGCCATGCTCCATTTCGTATTGATGAGAAGGCAAGATACGTATGGCTGGAACTTTACCAACCACTTTTGGCAGAGTTAGAAAACGAAGGGATTTCAGTTGAGTATATTGAATCTTTTTGGAA
>JALVXQ010000338.1 GCA_027038255.1 Sulfurimonas sp.
TTTAGAGCTTATGGAGTCTGTCGGACTGACAACGAACAATGCTCTTTATATTTTAGACACAATACTAAAACAATATAACCTGCGTGAGGATGTGAAAATTATAGCCAGTGGGAAAATCCTTACACCTGATGATGCCATTATTACGATGTGTATGGGGGCTGATGCAGTTGGTATTGCCAGAGGTTTTATGATGAGCGGCGGCTGTATTCGCGCGCGTATGTGTTCCGGTTTTGGCTCGCATGTTTGCCCCGTGGGTATGGCTACACAAGATGAGAAAAAACGGGCTTCCTATCTTGTTATTAAAGAGGGGCGTGAGATTGGGAACTACCATAAAAATCTCATTAAAAGTATGAAAGTTGTTTTAGCTGTTATGGGCATTAAACAGATAAAAGGTCTCAATAAAAAACATCTTACCTTTAAAAATAGAAATGGTGAAATATATTTTGACATTGATCAGTATTTTCATCATAAACTTCATGTGTAAGGCAGAAAATTGAAAAATTTTGGTTTAGATATATGGGCAAATAAAAATTTTATCATCGAAGAGGGAGAGGTGCGACTTAACTACAAGTCTATGCCTTCCTTGCTTGAAATAACCAAAAGAATCAGAGACAATGGTACTCGTGGCCCTCTTCTGCTACGTTTTCCACACCTAATCAAAAAACAGATACGTAGTCTCTACTCCCATTTTTATAGTGCCATTGAGGAGAATGAGTACAAGGGCAGTTTTAATGCTGTCTTTCCTCTAAAGGTTAATCAATTTCCTCACGCAGTGACCGCTGTTGTCCAAGAGGGCAAAGAGTACTACTATGGACTTGAGGCAGGGAGTAAAGCTGAACTGATTTTAGCAATGACACAAACACCGCTTGGAGCAAATATCACCGTAAACGGCTTTAAAGATAAAGAGATGATTACGCTTGGTTTCATTGCCGCGCAGAGTGGCCATACTATTACTCTTACGATTGAAGGTCTTGGTGAACTTGAGACTATCATAGCGGTAGCAAAAGAGTCTAATCTAAAAGTGCCAAATATCGGTCTTCGTGTCCGCCTTCACTCTGCTGGAAGCGGTGTATGGGCTAAAAGCGGTGGTATGGATGCTAAATTCGGTCTCACTTCGACAGAAATTCTTGAAGCTGTTTCACTACTCAAAGCTGCAAAACTCTTAGATAATCTCAGTATGATTCATTTTCATATAGGCTCTCAGATGGTGGACATCGCACCGATAAAACGTGCCCTGCGTGAGGCCGGAAATTTTTATGCCGAACTCAAGAAAATGGGAGCCAATGCGCTTGAAAACATCAATATCGGTGGTGGGCTTGCAGTAGAGTATGATCAGTATTCTCATGCAAAAAGTCACAACTACTCCATAGAAGAGTTTTCAAGTTCTGTTGTCTTTTTACTTGGTGAAATTATGGATGCAAAGGGTGTTGCCCACCCTAACATCTTCACAGAATCCGGCCGCTTTATTGTCGCTTCTCACGCAGTGCTTATCACCCCTGTTTTAGAGCTTTTTACGCAGGATTATCATGAAAAACTCCTGAAATTTAAAAAGAATAATCCGCCTCTTATTGAAGAACTGCGTGAGCTGAACCGTTTGCTTAATAACAAAAACTGCATCGAGTACCTGCATGATGCACTTGACCATATAGAGTCGTTGCTTACACTTTTTGACTTGGGGTACATCGACCTGCAGGACCGTTCAAATGCTGAGATTTTAGTACACAACATCATTAAAAAATCGCTCTATCTCACTGCATCATATAACACTGACGAACTTAAACAGCTTCAAATCAATCTTCAGGAGCGTTACTTAATTAATGCTTCGATTTTTCAGAGTCTGCCTGATTATTGGGGTATAAAACAAGACTTTCCCATTATGCCAATTCATCATCTCAATGCTGATCCTCTTCGAGCAGCTTCTCTTTGGGATATCACATGCGACAGTGACGGTGAAATCGGATTTAACCCTGAAAAACCGCTCTATCTGCATGATATAAATTTAGATGAAGAGGATTATTTTCTCGCCTTTTTTAATGTCGGTGCCTATCAGGAGACTTTAGGAATGCAGCATAATCTCTTCACACACCCCAGTGAATATACAATCTCCATAGATGATGAAAGCTACTCGCTACAAAATAATGTTGCATCAAAAAGCATCTTAAATGTACTTGCTTCCCTTGGTTACAATGAGCAAGAAATCTTAAATAAACTTAAAACAGACCTTCAAAAGAGTGACTTTATCACAGAAAAAGAAAAAAGTGATACACTTACGAAACTAGAAACTTACATAAATCAAAATGGGTATCTAAGAACTACAAACTAAGGAATTTTATGGGAATTTTTACAGAGATTAAAGAAGATTTTTCAAATGCATATAAGAACGATCCCGCTTTAAACTCACGCTTAGATTTTCTCTTTAATTACCCTGGCGTATGGGCTGTTGCTTGGTATAGAGTAGCCCACAGCCTGTATGAATCAAATTTTAAACGTACAGCCAGAATCATTATGGGTATTTCTCAAATGTTGACTAATATTGACATCCACCCTGCAGCTCAAATCGGGAAACGTGTTTTTATTGACCATGGGACGGGTGTTGTCATCGGAGAAACTGCTGTTATTGAAGATGATGTTTTAATTTATCAAGGTGTTACACTTGGCGGTGTTTCATTGACACAGGGCAAACGCCACCCAACGATCAAGCAAGGCGCTGTTATCGGTGCCGGTGCAAAAATACTTGGAAATATTGTGATTGGAGAGCATGCAAAAATTGGTGCCAACTCTGTCGTTGTCAAAGCAGTGCCTGATTGCTCAACTGCTATCGGTATTCCGGCACATGTTATAGAAAAAGGAAGATGTAAAGATCCTTTTATGCACAATATGCTGCCTGACATCAATAAAGAGATGTTTGAGTATCTTCTTAAGAGAGTTGCTGTTCTTGAGCATATTCTTGTTCGAGATAACAAAGAAGTGTTAGAGCAGGATTTAGAACTCGAAAGCATTTACGACTCATTTATCAAATCCATGAAAAACTAAAAGTTTTTCATTCTCTCAACTGAACTACATTAATTTTTTAGTATAATTATATTATTTTACGCCTAAAGGGTTTTTATGCTGACAAATCGCATCAATATACTATCTGAATCAATTACAATTGCCGTATCAAACTTGGCACAAGAACTGAAAGATCAGGGAAAAGACATTCTTAGCTTTTCTGCAGGAGAGCCTGATTTTGACACACCACAAATCATTAAAGATGCAGCTATATCTGCGATTAACAGTGGTTTCACAAAATATACAGCAGTAGATGGCATACCGGTACTAAAAGAAGCTATTGCTAACAAACTTCTACGTGATAACGGTTTGAAGTATGCGCCTAATCAAATCATAGCAAACAATGGTGCAAAACATTCACTTTTTAACCTTTTTTCTGCAACTATTCAAGATGCTGATGAAGTGATTATTCCGGCACCCTATTGGGTTACTTACCCTGAACTTGTAAAGTATTGCGGTGGTAAAGTTGTTGAGATTCAAACAGATGATACAACCGGTTTTAAAATCACGCCAGAGCAGCTTCAAAATGCAATCACTTCAAAAACAAAAATGCTCGTCTTGACAACACCTTCAAATCCAACTGGTGCAGTATACTCAAAAGAGGAATTAACAGCGCTTGGAAAAGTACTCGAAGGCACAGAGATTCTTGTTGCAAGTGATGAGATGTATGAGAAACTTACCTATGAAGGTGAATTTACTTCTGCTGCAGCTGTAAGTGAAGATATGTTCAAACGTACTGTCACTATCAATGGTTTAAGTAAATCAGTCGCAATGACAGGCTGGAGATTTGGTTATATGGCTGCATATGACACAGAGCTCATCAAAGCAACAAAAAAACTCCAATCACAAAGCACATCTAATATCAATTCCATCACACAGTATGCTGCAATTCCCGGACTTGACGGTTCAGCCGATGCAGATATAGCTATGATGAAAAAAGAGTTCGTAAAACGCCGTGATGAAGCTGTCAAGCTCTTTAATGCAGTTGACGGTCTGAGTGTTTTAAAACCAGATGGTGCATTTTATCTTTTTGTAAACATCAAAGAAATCAGTAATGACTCTTTAACATTTGCAAAAGAGCTTTTAGAGAGTAAAGGTGTAGCAGTCGTTCCTGGTGTTGGTTTTGGGAGTGAAGGATATTTTAGATTTTCATTCGCAAGCGGCATTGAAAATATTCGTGAAGGTATCAAACGAATTGATACATTTGTGCAGGAGTTACAGGCAAAGTAGGTGTAAAACCTACTTTAATGCTTCTAAAGCCTTGATAACATCATCAAGATTCGCAAGAGGAATATGCACTTTCCACTCCGGGTTGTTTGCATCTCCACTTAAAGAGATTCCAATGCTGGCTACTGTGCCACTACCCTTTCCATATGGTTCATTGATCTCTGTTACTGAGATAACACCATTTTTTGTTCCACTCAATGCAATTGTTTTAGACATTTTTAAATCCTTTTTTATTTATTATATATCAACTTATTTAATAAGTCTAGCTAATTTCCCTTGAATTTTTAGCCATGCCTTGTGATCCATAAATGGGAAACCTGCAAATGTCTTTCCGCTCTCTTTAACACTCTTTGTCACACCGCTGCGCGCGGCGAAAGTATTAAAGGGTGCAATTTCAAGATGCCCTGCCGAACCAGACTGTGCGCCAAAGACATTATTTTGACCAATAATTGTCGAACCTGCAAAACCGGACTGCGCTGCAGCAACGCTTCCTTTACCAAAAACACAGTTGTGCGCCACCTGTATTAGATTATCAAGGCGGGCGCCTTTTGCAATAAGTGTTGTACCAAATACCGCTCTGTCAATAGTAGTATTAGAGCCAATTTCAACATCATCTTCGATAACAACATTACCGATATGATATATTTTTTTATGCTCTCCGAGTCTGTTTGATGCAAAACCAAAACCATCACTTCCGACAACAGTACCTGCGTGAATGATACACTCACTCCCTACTTTACAGTCACGATAGATGACCACATTTGGGTATAAGATTGTATTATCCCCTATTTCAGCGCCTGAACCAACATAAACACCCGCCATAACAGTTGTATTTTTGCCAATTCTAGCACCCTTGGCAACTGTTGCTGTTGCTGCCACACTGCTGTTCTCACCTACAATGGCCTCTGCTGCATCAAGATCTTCAATAGGCGGTGCAAAGTATTTTGAAAGCACTGCCATCTGCCAGTATGTATCTGCTACGACAAGTGCTACAGAGTTTTTTGGAACATACTCTTTTGTTGCCTCAGTGACTAAAATAGCACCTGCTTTTGAGTTTGGAATATCTTTAACATATTTTGGATTTGCTACAAATGAGAGTTCATTTTCAGTAGCATCTTTGAGAGTATTAAGCGAGAGTATCTCTCTGTCTTCTCCCTCAAACTCAGCGTCTATCAATTTTGCAATTTCACTCAGTTTCATCGTCTTATCTCTCGAGTGCTACAGCACCGCTTCGCACTATCTCTTTTGGATTGTAGCGTTTGATAACAGATAAAAAGTTATCTATGCGCTTAGGCTCATCAGAAACCATTGCAATGACAATATTGTCTCCCACATTAACGATTTTGCCGTTATATGCTTCGCACAGAGTATTGATATCACTCAAATTCTCCGTAATAGGAAACTTCACCATAGCCATCTCTTTTTCAACCATATCTGCATGCTCATAAACACGAAGGACAGGAATGAGTTTATGCAGCTGTTTTGTGATCTGCTCCATAACTCTTACACTGCCTGAAGTTACAATTGTCA
>JALVXQ010000339.1 GCA_027038255.1 Sulfurimonas sp.
GAAGTATGAAGAAGCATCCTAAAGAGTTAACGACTCCCTACTATCTTTGTGAAGAAGAGCTATTGGAAAAGAACTTAGAAGTTCTGGACTATGTTCAAAAAGAGAGTGGGGCAAAAGTGATTTTAGCACTCAAAGGTTTTGCGATGTGGTCTACTTTTGATCTTGTTGCTCAATACCTCAAAGGGTGTACGGCAAGCGGACTCTATGAAGCACGTTTAGCTCGTGAGGAGTTTTGCAAGTTTAATCCAGCAGCAGAAGTACATACATACTCTCCTGCATTTAAAGAGAGTGAAATAGAAGAGATCGCAGCTATCTCAGACCATATAGTTTTTAATTCTCCAAATCAATTAAAGAGATTTATTTGTAAAACCAAAGAGATTAATCCGAAAATAGAAGTTTCATTGCGTGTGAATCCTGAAGTTTCATCGGCTCCTGTAGATATATATAACCCTTGTGGACTCTACTCAAGATTAGGTTCAACATTAGAAAATATGGATGAAGAAGCCCTAAAACAGGTCGATGGGCTCAATTTTCATGCACTGTGCGAGCAAAATATAGATGCTTTAGAAAGGGTTTTAATAAGTTTTGAAGAAAAATTTGCCAAATATTTTAAAAACTTGAAGTATATTAACTTTGGCGGAGGGCATCATATTACCAAAAAAGGCTATAATATTGAGAGACTTATTTGGATAATCAAAGAATTTAAGAAAAAATACAATGATATTGATATTTATCTCGAACCGGGTGAAGCTGTCGGCTGGGAGACGGGGTACCTGGCTTCTACTGTACTGGATGTTTTTGAAAATGGCATGCAAATTGCCATTTTGGACAGTTCTGCCGAAGCACATATGCCGGATACTTTAGCGATGCCTTACCGTGCGGAGGTAAGAGGTGCAGGAAAAGCAGGAGATAAAAAGTATACGTATCGTTTAGGTGGTAACACTTGTTTGGCAGGCGACATTATGGGTGACTACTCTTTTGATGAGCCGTTAAAAATTGGTGATGTCATCATCTTTGAAGATCAGATTCATTATACTTTTGTGAAAAACAGTACTTTTAACGGCATAAAGCTGCCCTCATTGGCAATTAAACGCAAAGATGGCAAGATTGAGCTCATAAAAGAGTTTGGATATGAAGATTATAGAGATAGACTAAGTTAAGGAGCGTAAGAATGATAGAAGATAAAGAGCGATGGAACATCCGATACAAAGAGAAGCCTTTTCGTGATTATGTAGAGCCGATAATAGAAAAATACATTGAGAATGCTCAAATCGGCTACGCATTAGATATCGCATGCGGGCAAGGAAGAAATACACACTTTTTAGCAGAAAAAGGCTTTGAAGTGGATGCTGTAGATTTGAGTGATTATGCACTATCCTGCATGAGAGATGAAAAAAATATTCATAAAATTGAAGCGGATTTAGACAGCTATGAATTAGAGAAAAACAAGTATGATTTAGTTGTTAATATGAACTACTTAAACAGACGGTTTTTTCATCAGATTAAAGAGGCTTTAAAGCCGGACGGAGTTGTTATATTTGAGACATTTATTATAGCGCATGGAGATTTTGACAATCCTCAAAATCCTGAGTATCTCTTGCGTGAGAATGAACTTTTACATGCTTTTATAGGACTTAATATTATCTACTATGAAGAACATGATGATATCAATCTTCGCGGTGAAAAAACACGTGTAGCATCGCTTGTGGCGCAAAAGAGAAGCTGCTAGAGTTATTTATGAAAAAAAGTGTATTGGGTATTTATGATTTTTTAGTTGCAAAAGATTTACTCAAGCACTCTCCACCTTTATGGTGGCCAAATGCGGGAAAATTTGAAGTAGTCGTTGGTGCAATCCTTACGCAAAACACCACATGGAAAAATGTCGAAAAGTCTCTAGAGAATTTAGAGGGATTTTTACTTTTAGAGAGCTTTGCTTCTTTGGATGAGCTGAGCTTAAAACAGATGATAAAACCAAGCGGGTTTTATAATCAAAAAGCTCCAAGACTTTTAAAACTTTCCTATAATATACAAAATGAATTTAATACATTTGAGCAGTTTCAAAAAGAGGTCTCACGCAAGTGGCTTATAGCACAAAAAGGGATAGGTGAGGAGAGTGCAGATGCTATTTTATGTTATGCCTGTCTGCGTGATGAAATGGTGGTGGACAGCTACACAAAAAGATTATTGAAAAGCTTTGGTATTGAGTTTAAAAAATATGCTGAGTATAAAGCGTTTTTAGAAACGGAGCTGCGTGAGAAATACCCAAAAAAAGAGTTATTTGAAATTTTTGCGCATTTTCACGGGATGATAGTTGAATATAACAAAAAAGTGAAATTATAAACCTTCCATTAAAACATTCCAGAGTCTGTTAATCTCTTTGTCATTTAAAAAAAGAGAGCTTTTATGTGCATACAGATGTTGCAAACTCTTTGCATTTATAGTGTAGGTGTGTGAACAGTTTGGATGTGTTGGAAGGTAGGCACGGATAAGTGAAATGTTCTCTTCTATCTTGCGTGAGCATAAAAAACAGTGCATATCTGTATGTAGACGTCCCTCATGCTCTAGAAGTTTTACATAACTCTCAACAGCTACTCTTTTTGGGTTTTGTCTATTCCACTCCAAAGAAGCATTTTCTAAAAGATCATAGTAAAAATCTCCAAGCTCTTCTGCCTCTTTGAGATGTTTATAAAAGAGTCGGCTAAAATCCTGCCAAAGTCGGAGCTGCTCACGATTGTTTATCCACTTATAGCCGATATGTATAACATCTTTGAGGCGTCCAATTGTACTTTTAGAGGAAGGTTCTATCTCATAGTCTATTAAAAAACCGAGATTGATGACACCATGACGCGCTCCATAAAACCTGTAAAGAGTCTCTAAGCTCCCCTGTGATAAAATAGTGACTATTAAATCTTCCTCTTTCACGCGATTAAGATTTATGATGAAACCTTTCACTAACTGCTTCCTTTATACCCATTTAGATAAATTTTCTTTAGTAATTTCATTCATATTATACTTGCTTAAACTAAAAAACAGTATAATAAATTCACTTTGTCTAAATAGACTAAGTTTCTTTAAAAAGAGATTAAACTGTAAGATTTTTTTACATAAATTTGATAATTTGGGAGTGAAAATGGTTGAACATCATGATTTATTGAGATCGTTTAAAGATAACTGTGGGTTTGGTCTTGTTGCAAACATTGACAACAAGCCTTCACGCAAGGTTTTAAATGATGCTATTACCGCACTAGAGCGTATGATGCACCGTGGTGCTGTTGCAGCAGATGGAAAAACAGGGGATGGAAGTGGACTCCTTCTTGGTATGCCGGAAGAGTTTATTCGTAAAGAGGCATGTGCAAATGGAGTTGAACTTTCAAAACAGTTCGCTGTTGCTTCTGTTTTTACAAAAGATTTGAAAAACTTAGATATTGTTGAAGATATCTGTGCAAACAATGACTTGAAAGTTGTGCTTCGCCGCGTCGTTCCTGTCAATACAAATGCACTTGGTGCGCAGGCACTGGAATCTCTTCCAAACATCATTCAACTCTTTATTGTTCCTAATTCTATTATGGCAACGAACAGATTTGACGCACTTTTGTACCTTTCACGTAAAGAGGCTGAACATCAGCTTGTTGATGAGAGAGACTTTTACATTGCCTCTATGAGTTCACGTGTCCTTTCATATAAAGGGCTGGTTATGCCGACGCATATTAAAGAGTTTTATGAAGACTTACAGGATGAATCATTTAAAATCTCTTTTTCACTCTTTCACCAGAGATTTTCTACAAATACACTTCCAGAGTGGCGTTTGGCACAACCATTTCGTGCTGTTGCACATAATGGTGAGATCAACTCTGTTGAAGGAAACCGTATCAATGTGGCTATTAAATCAGAGTCTATCAAGTCAGAGGTATTTTCTGCCCAGGAGATAGAGAGACTACTCCCTATCTTACAACCGGGATCTTCAGATTCTGCTTCTGCAGATAACTTTTTAGAGTTTTTACTTGTTAATGGTATGGACTTCTTCAAGGCTGTCCGTGCAGTTATTCCTTCAGCGTGGCAGAACGCTCCGCATATGGATCCTGAACTACGTGCATTTTATGAATACTTCTCTACTGTGTTTGAAGCGTGGGATGGTCCTGCAGCATTCTCTGTAACAGATGGTCGCTATATCGGCTGTGCACTTGACCGTAACGGTCTGCGTCCGTCAAAATACATCATTACACATGATAATAATCTTCTGATTGCTTCTGAGTATGGTGTTGTTGATATTCATGAAGATGAGATTAAAGAGCGTGGAAGATTACAATCAGGTGAAATGCTTGGACTCGATCTTAAATATGGCAAGATTTTAAAATCAAACCAGATTGATGATTATCTGAAATCTGCAAATCCATATATGAAATGGCTCAATGAGCATATGATTTATCTGCAAGAGCATGTTGAAGAACAGTATAGTGAAGCAGAAGCGATGCAAGAAGATATTCTCATTAAAAAACAGAAGTTTTACAATATTACAGAAGAGATTGTAGAGCAGGTTATTGAGCCTATGATAGTTGAGGGGAAAGAAGCTGTTGGATCAATGGGTGATGATACACCGCTTGCAGCGTTTTCAACTAAACAGAGAAATTTTACAGACTTTTTTAAACAAAAATTTGCACAGGTAACAAACCCACCGATTGACCCTATTCGTGAAAAAGTTGTTATGAGTCTCAATACAGGTTTTGGTGAAGTACACAATATTTTAGATGAAATTCCATCACATGCACACAGACTAAAATCTATCTCTCCTATTATCACAATGGAAAAACTAGAAGTACTGAAATCATTTGGGGACAAAAAATCACCTTCTTATCAAAGTTTTTATCAAAATGAGACATTTTCAACTGCCTACAGTGGAAATCTTCGAGAAGCACTCGATATGCTTGTTGCTAAAATCATTGGTGCTGTAGAGAATGAGGGCACAAGAATTGTCATTTTAGATGATTCTGCATTTGATGAGAAGAACAAAACGATTCCGATGGCAATGGCAGTAGGTCGCGTAAACTTTGCACTTCTTGGAGCGAAAGTACGTCATCTAGTCTCTATCATCGCAATTACCGGAGAAGTTGTAGATTCACACTCTGCAGCGGTACTGATTGGTTATGGTGTAAGTGCAATCTATCCAAATCTTCTTTTTGCAACAGCTATTAATCAGCTTAAGCGTAAAAAGAACAATAAAATTACAATTCCAGAAGCGCTCAAATCTGTGCACACTGCTATTAATGGCGGTCTTTTGAAAATCATGTCAAAAATGGGTATCGCAACGATAGCATCCTATAGAAACTCAGGTCTTTTTGATGTTATGGGACTCTCACGTGAGATTGTACAAGATTGTTTTGAGACTTCACACTGTGTAGTACCGGGTCTAAGTTATGAAGATATAGATGAAAGAATAGAAAAATTTCATAAATCAGCATTTAAAAATGACGGCTTTAAGAAAATTTTCCCTCTTAACATTGGTGGATTTTATAAATTCTATACTGGACAAGAGCATCATGACTTTGGTCCTGCTGTTATTCATGCGATTCATCAAATGGCATCAAGCGGAAAAACGGAAGATTTTGATAGATTTAAAAAGCTTGTAAATGGACGCGGACTTAAGATGATTCGTGACTTCTTAGAGATTAAATCAGATAGAAAACCGATTGATATCTCTGAAGTAGAACCAAAAGAGGCAATCTTTAAACGTTTTGCATCTGCTGCTATGAGTTTGGGTTCTATCTCCCCTGAAGCACATGAGACTATTGCCATCGCGATGAACAGAATCGGCGGTCAATCAAACTCTGGTGAGGGTGGAGAAGATAAAGCACGTTTTGGAACCCAAAGAGTCTCTAAAATCAAACAAGTTGCTTCTGGGCGTTTTGGTGTAACTCCGGCATATTTGCGTTCAGCTGAAGAGATTCAGATTAAAGTGGCGCAAGGGGCAAAACCGGGTGAGGGTGGACAGCTTCCTGGGCATAAAGTAACACCGTTAATTGGAAAACTTCGCCATACTGTTCCGGGTGTGACACTTATTTCACCTCCTCCACACCATGATATCTACTCTATTGAAGATTTGGCGCAGCTTATCTTTGACATGAAACAGGTCAATCCAAAAGCAAGAGTTGCGGTGAAACTTGTTTCAACTGTAGGTGTTGGAACTATTGCTGCCGGTGTTGCAAAAGCATACGCAGATAAAATCATCATTTCCGGTGGAGACGGTGGTACAGGTGCTGCTCCACTTACTTCTATAAAGTTTGCAGGAAATCCATGGGAGCTAGGTCTTTCAGAAGCGCATAATGCACTCAAGGCAAATAATCTTCGTGGTCTGGTTGAACTTCAGACTGATGGTGGACTCAAAAGTGGTTTAGATGTTGTAAAAGCCGCACTATTAGGTGCAGAGAGTTATGCATTTGGTACAGGTGTTTTAACTATCGTTGGATGTAAAATGCTTCGTATCTGTCATGTCAACAAATGTTCTGTTGGTATCGCGACACAAAATGAAAAGCTGCGTGAGGATTTCTTTAAAGGGCATGTTGACCAGGTTGTCAATTTCTTTACACTGCTTGCTGAAGATGTTCGTTCTATAATGGCAGAACTTGGATACAAAACAATGGAAGAGATGATAGGCCGTGTTGAGCTGCTCAATGTAAAAGATGATGAATTTGCGAAAAAATTTGACTTCTCTGCAGTACTTCATAAAGAAGAGGGTGTTAATACGCATCAGCAGCCGTTTAATCCTCCGTTTGATGACAACTCTTATGAAAAAGAGATTCTTAAAGAGGCTTATGTTGCTATAAAACATCCTGAACATCCAATCAGAATAAAAGAAGATATTTGTAATTTAAACAGAAGTTTTGGTGCGCGTATTTCCGGTGAAATTGCAGAGTATTATGGTGATACAGGTCTCAAACCTGACACAATCAAAATCAATCTTAGCGGTGTCGCAGGACAAGCGCTTGGAGCATTTTTAATCAATGGTGTCTCAATTTACCTCAGAGGTGTGGCAAATGACTACATCGGTAAAGGGATGCACGGCGGTAAAATTATCATCACATCTGAGAATGAGGGTGAAGAGTTTTCAGCAGGCGGTAATACATGTCTTTATGGTGCAACTGGCGGTAAATTGTATATCTCCGGTAGTGTCGGTGAACGTTTTGCAGTTCGTAACTCGGGTGCATTTGCCATTGTTGAAGGAACAGGAGACAATGCTTGTGAATATATGACAGGTGGGGTTGTCGTTATCCTTGGTCGTACAGGTATCAACTTTGGTGCCGGTATGACAGGCGGAATCAGTTTTGTTTATGATACAGATCACAGCTTCATTGAAAATGTAAACGGCGAACTTGTGGAAGCTGTAAGAATTGACACAGATGAGGGTGATGAAGCACGTCACTATCTCAAACGTCTGCTTAAAGATTATGTTGTTGAAACTGGAAGTAAAAAAGCACAAGATTTACTTGATAATTTTAGAGTAAAAGTAAGAAATTTCTGGCTGGTAAAACCGAAAAACTTAACAAAACTACCGCTTAACCTAGAGAATGGAGATTAATAATGAGAGAATATTTAACAACTGAAAGAATTGATCCTGAAAAAAGACTTGTTGTTGAGAGAACAAAAGACTTTGGTGAAATTTATGAAGTTTTTGACCGTGATGACGCTGCTACGCAAAGTGACAGATGTATTCAGTGTGGAGATCCGTTTTGTTTAAACAAGTGTCCTCTACACAACTATATTCCTCAATGGTTAAAGTCTGTTGCAGAGAAAGATTTGGAATTTGCTTTTAAACTCTCAAACGAGCCCTCTCCATTCCCTGAAGTTATGGGAAGAGTTTGTCCTCATGATAGATTATGTGAGGGTGACTGTACACTCAATGACGGACATGGTGCTATCACGATTGGTTCTGTTGAGACACACATTACAGAAGCCGGTTTTAAAGCGGGTTACAAGCCGGAATTTCCTGGAATTACTACAGATAAGAAAGTAGCAGTTATAGGAAGCGGGCCTGCAGGGCTCTCTGTTGCAACGTATCTTTTAAGAAGTGGAATAGCTGTCACGATGTATGAGAGAAGTGACCGTGCAGGCGGTCTTTTAACGTATGGTATTCCAAATTTTAAACTTGATAAAAAAGTGGTTGAACGTCGTATAAAACTTCTTGAAGAAGCAGGGATGAAACTTGTACTTAACTGTGAAGTAGGGCGTGACATAGATTTTGAAGAGATTGCAAATGAAAATGATGCAATGTTCATTGGTGTTGGTGCTACAAAAGCAAAATCTGCAGGTATAGCAGGTGAAAATGCCTCAAATGTATATGCTGCAATGGATTATCTTACAAATATTCAAAGAAAAAATTTCAAGCTCTCCTATGAGAAAAAATTTGACTTTAAAGATCTCAATGTTCTTGTTATCGGTGGTGGTGATACGGCGATGGATTGTCTTAGAACTGCAAAACGTGAAGGGGCTAAGTCTGTAACGTGTTTGTATCGTCGTGATGAGAAAAATATGCCCGGATCTAAAAAAGAGTATAAAAATGCGATGGAAGAGGGTGTTGATTTTACATTCTTTGTCTCTCCAAAAGAGATTATATTAAATGAAGATGGGCAGGCTGTAGCGGTTGAACTGATGAAAACGACGCTTGGTGCCAAAGATGAATCTGGTCGTCAAAGAATGGAAGAGGTAAAAGGAAGTGAGCATAGAATCAATGCAGATGTAATCATTATGTCACTTGGATTTGATCCTGCTGTTCCTTCCTTCTTGGCGGAAAACGGTATCGAGACAAATTCTTGGGGCGGTATCATCATTGATGAAGAGACACATGAAACATCAACTTCCGGAATCTATGCCGGTGGAGATTGTTTTAGAGGTGCTGATCTGGTTGTTACGGCTGCATATGACGGTCGTGAAGCGGCTCGTAGTATTACAAACGCTTTACTAAAATAATTTTTTTATAAATATCTCTATCCTCTTTATGGTAGAGATATTTTGTCCTACTAATTTTCCAAACAACACAAAACACCCTGCAAAAAATTATAAATAAATTTTAATATTAGTATAAATTTGCTATACTACCAGACGATTATAATATAAGGATATTTTTTGAATTTACTCAACCTTTTTACAAAAACTTTTGATAATAAACAGCCTGAAAAAGCAGAAGCCGGTTCCCATTGGATAAAATGTAAATCTTGCCACTCTCTTATGTACTATAAAGAGGTTGAAAATCAAAACTATGTATGTCCAAAATGTGGGTATCACATTCGTATCGGTGTAAAAGAACGCCTGAAACTACTTGCAGATGAAGGAACATTTGTAGAGTATGATGCAGGGCTTGTACCTGTAGACCCTCTCAAGTTTGTAGACAAAAAACCTTATAAGAAAAGACTTGAAGAGAGTGAAGCTAAAACCGGAAGAAAATCATCTGTAGTTGCGGGAAGCTGCAAAATGAATGATGTGCCTGTTCAGCTTGTAATCTTTGATTTTGCTTTCATGGGTGGTTCACTCGGTTCTGTTGAAGGCGAAAAAATAGTGCGTGCAGTGCAGCGTGCCATAGATAACCGTGAAGGTCTACTTATTCTTTCTGCTTCAGGCGGGGCGAGAATGCAAGAGTCTACTTTCTCACTGCTTCAAATGAGTAAAACATCTGCAGCGCTTGGAAAACTTTCAAATGCAAAACTCCCTTTTATCTCTGTCTTAACAGATCCGACAATGGGTGGAGTTTCTGCATCATTTGCAAATCTTGGTGACATTATCATCGCTGAGCCCGGTGCGCTTGTTGGTTTTGCCGGTGCCAGAGTAATTGAACAGACCATTGGTTCAGCACTTCCTGAAGGCTTCCAAAGAGCTGAATTTTTACTAGAACATGGCTCAATTGACATGATAGTAAACCGTAATGAGTTAAAAAAGACACTAGCAGATCTCTTTCGTTTAATGAAAAAAGATTAGTATGAGACTTTATGCTCTATGTGATCAGGATATGCTTGACGAAAAGGGCATTTCACTCGAAGCTTTTTTAGAAAAAGCAATAGAACATAAAGCAGAAATCATACAGTATCGTGCAAAAAATGCAGATATTGCTTTTATTAAACAGCAGCTTATAGCAATTCGAAAAAAATATGACGGATTTTTAATAGTCAATGACGCGTATGAGCTTATAGAGTTTTGTGATGGCGTGCATGTAGGACAGCAAGATCTGCGTGAGATAGATGAAAACATCAATAAAGCCGTAATGATTTTGCGTAATGTTATCGGTAGTGACAAAATTCTCGGCATCTCGACACATAATAAGCAAGAGGTACTACAGGCTAATGCAATGGATTTGAACTATATAGGTCTTGGTGCCTATAGAGAGACGTCGACCAAGAGAGATATTTCCGGAGTGCTTGGAGAGGAACTCGATGCAATCGCTAAACTTTCAAAGCATTATGTAGGAGCTATTGGCGGGGTGAAACTGAATGATTCATTCAACAATGTGACCTATCATGTCATAGGAAGCGGGTTGTTGGCATGAATATAGAAATAGTCTCTATCGCAAAAAAAGAGAAATCTATTTACGATCCGCTCTATAAAGAGCTAACAAAAATGATATCACGCTTTGCAAAAGTACGTGATACTGAGATTTTTACAAAAGATGTAACAAAAGCACACACTATTTCCCCAGATGCTGCCCAAAAGGCATATACGAAGGTTTTAGAAGGGCATATTGGGAAAGATTTTTGTATAACATTACATCCTGATGGAAAATTAATCGATAGTTTTGAATTTAGTAAGCTACTTGATGATAAAATGTCAGTTAAATTTTTTATAGGTGGAGCTTATGGCTTTGAAGAGAGCTTTTTAAAAAAAAGCAACAGTGTAATAAGTCTAGGGAAAATAACTATGAGTCATAAGATAGCAAAAGCAGTTTTGTTAGAACAGATTTATAGAGGTTTTTCTATTCTAAGTAATCATCCATATCATAAATAAGGAAAGCATAAGTGCAGGCAAGTGAGTTAAATTATTTTAAAGAAATACTAGAGAGTCGAAAAGAACAGATACAAAAAAATATTTGTAGTGTAAACAGTGAATTAAATCAGTTGAGTAATTTAGAACTCAGTGATGAGGGTGACCATGCTTCTGTAAACAACAACTCTATGGTTGAGAGTGCAATTGTGCAACAGCAAGCTCAAGAGCTTGAAGAGATTGAAAAAGCACTTGGTAAAATCGCAAATGGCGAATATGGTATTTGCGAGATGTGTGAAGATGATATAGGTTTTCAACGTCTCAAAGTAAAACCACATGCAATTTACTGTATTGACTGTAGAGAAATTGTAGAAAAATCTAATTAAGGAGTGTGAGATGTATATAAAAAGATACTCGATAGCTGCGTTTATATGGATAGCTTTAGTTGGTTGGTATGTGTATGCATATGTGACTCAAGGAAGTATGAATATTGACATGTTTGGTATCCCTTTACCATCTCTTTCAATTGCGCTGTGGGTTGTTGTACCCTTAGTAATTCTTTATATTGCCAGTGTCTTTCATATGGGCTTTTATTCTATGCTCGGTAATTTCAAACTTCGTGGATATGAAAAAGATTTTGAAAAAATCATCGATGCTGTCATTGATGCATATTTAGGGAAAAAAAGCAGAAGCTATTCTTTTAAAACAGACCGTTACAAACTTCTTGGAGTCATGCTCGAAAAGACTACACTGTTTCCAACAGCAGAGCTGATTGGTGCAACTGGGAATGAAAAAATTGACAAAGTTTTAAAAGTGATTGAAGAGATTAAAAATGGTGAAGTGGCTGATTTAAAACCTTTTAACCTTTTGTCTGATAACCCTCTCGTTATTCAAAATGAAAAAAACAGATATAAAAAAGGGGATGTTTCTGCTGCTGATATTTTAAGTAATTGTACAAAATACGCGGATGAATTGTGTCAGTTTGTCTACACTGACTATGTGAAAACTGCATCACTGCATAATATCTTAAAATACAAAGCATTTTTAACAAAAGAAGCGCTGCATGAGATTATGGCGCGTATTAATTCCGATGAGCATACTTTAAGTATCTCAAATGATGAGCTGATTGAACTCTTTAATAAATTAGAATTGTCAAAACAAGATTATATTGATCTCTCGATTACACTTTCAAAAGGCGGCATGATTCCGGAACAGAGAATGAAACTTTTTGAGACACTGGGTGATGAAAAAGAGGAAGCTATGGATGCATATCTCTTTACACTTTTTGACTTAGAAATGTTAGCTCCTGCTGATGAAATACTTGAACATTCTCAACCTGATGAGTTCCAAAACTTTAAAGCATACCGTGCACTTAAAGAGTGTGGTAAAAACTTTAGTATATATCTCTTTGTATGATAAAAAATCTCTCCTTTGATAAACCTCTTTATGTATTAGCCCCGCTTGCGGGCTTTACAGACCTGCCGTTTAGAAGTGTTGTCAAAAAATTTGGAGCAGATTTAACTGTCAGTGAAATGCTTAGCTCGAATGCTTTAGCACATGGTTCGCAGAAGACACTCCATATGATTGAAAAATCCCCCCTTGAAGACCCTTATTCCGTTCAAATCGCCGGCGCAGATGTCGATATTGTAAAGAGTGCTGTAGAGGTACTTAATGAGCAAGAGGGCATAGATATCATTGATCTTAATTGTGGCTGTCCTGTTCCAAAAGTTGTAGGGCACGGAAGCGGTAGTTCTCTGCTTTTAGACCTTCCGTTGATGGGGGAGATTATAAAAACCATTAAAGAGACATCAAATAAACAACTGACTTCAGTGAAGATTCGACTTGGTTTTGAAGAGAAAAATCATGTAGATATTGCCAAAATGGTTGAAGCCAGCGGTGCAGATTTCTTGGCAGTTCATGGAAGAACACGTGCTGGTAAATTCAGAGCTGCTGTCGATTATGATGCTATTGGTGAAATAAAAAAAGCGGTCAATATTCCTGTTATTGCCAATGGTGACATTGATTCGTATGAAAAGGCGAAATGGGTATTAGAACATACCGGCGCAGATGGTGTTATGATAGGGCGTGGTGCTGTTGGTGCTCCGTGGATATTTCATCAGCTCAAAACCGGTGAAGAAGATGTCAGCCAAGCAATTAAACATCAGATTGTCATGGAACATTTTGACAAAATGATAGAATTTTACGGCGCTTACGGTGCCATACTTTTTAGAAAGCATACGCATACATATTCCAAAGGGTATCGTGGTGCTTCTGCACTTAGAAATCAGATAAACAGTGTCGATGACACAGAAGAATTTCGGGCACTGCTTGATGATTTTTTTAAAAACAATGAAATGGCTCTATAATGTTGGAAATAACCCCCTCAATCAGGAATTTAGAAAAAGATGACATAGCAGATAATCTGTTGCACTACGCGTACAATACAAAACACCTTCTCTCTTTAATAAAAAAAGGCATAGATATTGAAGATCCCTCTTATTTAAGCTCATATCGCTCTTTTGAAGGTGAAGTGTATGAGAACTTCATTTATGAAAAACTTTTACGCTATGCTGAAGAGAATGAGTACATAACAAAGTTCATTCTCAAAGGTTTTCATCAGTCAAAACATAAAGCCTATGCAAATACGCTCTCTATCAGTGAAAAAGAGCAGATAGTCTACAGAACAAAATCACGTGAGATATCTGAGTTTGATGCGATGTTTATCACGAAGAACAATGAACTCTATTTTGTAGAGATGACACTTGTGAAGTCAGTTTTAAAACTGCGCCGTCGTCTCCGTAAGAAAAAAGCTCTTTTAGAGATTGTCTTTCCAAATTATGAGATAAAAGCACTTATCATCCTCAATGAGGGTGCAACAGGTACAAAGCAGTTTCCTGACTACTGTAAGGTCTGGTTTACAAAAGAGTTTTCAGCAAAAGATGTCCTTGAGTACATCACAAAGCTTGATAAGCAAAAATTACAGCCAAAAGATAAGAGTTGGTCTAAAAAGATGATAGAAGCGCATATGCTGAAGCTGCATCCTTTTAGATATTACAACACTATGAGCTGGATAACAAAAACGCTGCGTGCACATAAAAAACATATTATTGATATGAGCTTTTTATACAACTATAAAATACAGCGTTATCACAATCTGTATAACAAGTTTTATGTAGGGTATATGAGCCTTGAAAATGCTAAAAAAATTCTCACTATAAAAGAGGGTGAGTACAAAGATGATCAGAGAGTTGTTGTGGCTTTAGAGAAAAAGCACTCAGATGAGATAGTACTTACGTATTATATTCAAACAACACGTAAGACACTTTATCTCTACAGTTTTGACGATAATGGTAAAGAGACGAAAGAGAAAAAAGATCCGTATGGCATCACAGTTACAGAGGTATTCCATATCAATAAACTTATGAATGAGAGCTATGAACTTACTCTTACAAATATTAGTACAATGAAAAAGCTTCTAAAAGAGCGTTTTAAAACTCATCATTGTAAATAAGTGAAGCGGCTCTCTCTTTGTAGGCTTGAAGCGGCTCTTTTTGTACTCCTCTTCCCGTAGGCTCATTGTTATTTAAAAAATTCTCCAGCTCTTCATGTCTGCTTTGTAAAATAGATTCAAACTCCTGTTGCGAGCTTGGTCTGTTCTCATGAAATTTATCAAGTAAAATATTGCTGTTTCCCATCAATACCAAATAACTCTCTTTCCCAAAATCAAGCATCACAACACTATTGTGTGTATCTATAGCTTTTTGAAAGCGAATAGCTACCGCATTTGCACTCTGAGAGCTATCAGTTTGGGGCATCTCTTGAGCTTGCTGTTTTTGCTCATTTGCATTAAAAAGCCACGGTGTTTTTTGCTGTTTTGGCTGTTTGCTTTTTTGTTGTGCAGGAGTAGTTTTCTTTTTAATATAAAAGAGAATCAAAATACCTATAATCAAAATTGCAATAACGATAGTGTAGCTTCTTGTAAGGTCATCCCCTTTTTTTGTTGGCAGTCCTGAGAGTGCATTCGTAGCTTGTGCAGTTGCAGTTTTTGTAGATGCGTTTTGCTGTGCTGCAGTTTTTGTTGTAAAACGGAGTCTAAGACCATAGCCGTCAGATGTTTTTGATGCTATGAGTTTTACAGATTGTGGTACAGTAGCGATGATGCGTGTCTCATTTTTCATCGGTGTAATAGCAATTGATTGTAAAAAGCGTGAGGCTACTTTTTTTATCTTTGGTGATTCAATTGAGGCATCCTCAAGCTTAATGATTATCTTTGAGTTTCCTCTGCTTTGTTTGATTATTCCACTGTAAGGCGTGTCAAATGTTATCATGACATCAGCTCTGTCTGTTCTGTCATAGACGTTGTAACTGAGGATCTTAGAGGCAAAAAGCGAAAGCGGCAGTAAAAAAAGTAGTAAATATTTAATCATAATCTCTCTTTAGATAGATAGTAAAGTACAGCAGAGGAGTCAAGAATTTCATTGATACGAATCGCAAGGTTTTTCTCATAGACCATGACCTCACCTTTTCCCAAGATACGTCCGTTTACATAAGATTCTACTGATTCACCGGCAGGTTTTTTTAAATCGATGATAGAACCTTTTTCTAACTGTAAAATATCATGCACAGTAAGTTCCGTCTCACCTAAATCAGAAACAAATTCTACTTCCATATCTAAAATTCCAGAGTAATCCATCCATGACAAATCACTCTCTTCATCATAGCTTTTCTCTTTTGTCTTTTTAGGCATCTATTTCCTTAATTGCGATTGTGAATTCATCATTATCGATTTTAATCGTTTGTGAATCATCGACATCAAAATTGAACGTACCAATTTTTTCAAATTGTGGTGTTCCAATAACATAGGGGTTTTTGCTTATCTCTTCAGCGATGACCTTTGCACTCCCTATGATAAGGTTGGCAGTTTCAAGTGTCATATCTTTGAGTGTCTCTTCGTCACTCTCATCTTCTTCTAAAAAAAGCTTGGAGATGCGTTGCATAAACTCTTTATCTGAAGCGATGTAAACCCTGTACTTCTTATTATCCTGCGTATCAATATCTATGTAAGCAATAAGTGTTCTCTTTTGTGTGGAGCCCTCTTTTAATTCATGTGGCTCACGAATTTGATGGATGCAAAAGTTTTCAGCTGCCTCTTTAATAGTATCTAACATAATGTTCCTTTGAATAATCTCTTGATTATACTTGAATGAAACACAAACTAAAATTAAACAGCGTTCCTGCAAGGACTATCTTAGAGACATTAGAGTATAATTCCAAAAAAGTTATGGATATTTATGCTTGAATTAATCGTGCTTGGTTCTTTTGTCGGCCTTTTATCAGGTTTTTTTGGTATCGGTGGCGGAAGTATCCTCATTCCGGTATTGTTACTCTTAGGTTATGAGACAAAGGCAGCTATTGGCATCTCTGTTGTGCAGATGGTTTTTTCTTCTGTATATGGCAGCTATTTGAACAACAAAAAAGGGACTTTAGACCTTGTCATGATCAGTATCATTGGTGTGGGTGGTTTTGCCGGTGCCTTGCTGAGTGGCTATCTTGCTGCGATGATGAGTGACAGAGCTTTAGAAATTATGTTTTTTGTTTTTGTCATTTTTGCTCTTGTACGGCTCTTTATTCAACCACACAACATGGGAGACCAAAAAGAGTTGCATCCTATAGCTCTCTTTGCTATTGGAGCTGTTCTGGGGATGTTGAGTATGACTATAGGTGTAGGCGGAAGTATTTTACTGATTCCTATTTTAGTCGGTTTCTTGCATGTTCCACTGAAAAAGGCCATCTCTGCAGGACTTTTTTTCGTTGTTTTCTCTTCTGTGTCGGGACTTATCTCTCACGCAATGAAGGGACATGTGGATTATCAAAGCGGTGTTGTCATAGGTCTTGCCTCTTTAGCAGGTGTTTATCTTGGAATTCATCTCAAAGACAGAGTGTCACACAGAGTACAAAAAGGGCTGCTGGTAAGTTTCTATCTTCTAGTTGTGCTCTATTTAGCAAAAAGAATATTTTTTTAAGGATAAAAATTGAAGAAAAAAGATGTTATCAAAATTACGGGTGCAAGAGAAAATAATTTAAAAAATATTAACTTGACGATTCCAAAAAATGAACTTATTGTTATGACGGGTCTGAGTGGAAGTGGAAAATCAACACTGGCATTTGACACACTCTACGCAGAGGGACAGCGCCGCTATATGGAGAGTCTCTCAAGTTATGCACGACAGTTTTTGGACCGTGTAGGCAAGCCTGATGTTGACAAGATTGAAGGGCTCACTCCGGCTATTGCCATTGACCAGAAGACAACCTCTAAAAACCCCCGCTCAACAGTTGGAACGATTACTGAGATATATGACTATTTTCGACTGCTCTATGCTCGTGTCGGTGTGCAGCATTGTCATAAGTGTGGTAAAGAGATTTCGCAGATGTCAGCATCAGATATTATCAATGAGGTCGCAAAGCTTCCAGAAGGTGCAAAGCTTGTCCTTCTAGCACCCCTTGTGCGTGAGAACAAAGGTGCTTATGCAGACTTAATCGAATCTCTTACACACAAAGGCTATGTCCGTGCTATGATAGACGGCGTGATGGTGCGACTTGATGAAGAGATAGAGCTTAGTAAAACAAAAAAGCATACGATTAAAGTTGTTGTAGACAGAGTTGTTGTCAAGCCTGAGAACAAAGAGCGTATTGCCTCTTCTGTTGAAAAAGCTCTTAAAGAGAGTTATGGAGAGCTTGAGATTGACATCTTGAATCATGAAGAGTTAGGAACACAGGAACACATTCACTACTCTGAACATAATGCCTGCTTTGATTGTAAAATTAGTTTTGATGAGCTTGAGCCGCTTAGTTTTTCATTTAACTCTCCAAAAGGTGCCTGTTCAGAGTGTGACGGTCTTGGACTTCGCTATGCACTCGATGTTGACAAGATCATAGATCCTGACTTGAGTATTGAAAAAGGTGCTGTTAAAATAGTTTACGGATTTAACAAAGGTTACTACTTTACCTTTTTAAAGGGCTTTTGTGCAGCTAATGATATCGACATCACTCTGCCATACTCAGAATTGCCGACACACCAGCAAAAAGCGATATTGCATGGTGGTATAGAAGAGGTGGAGTTTCTTTGGAAAAAGCATACTGTAAAGAGAGTTTTTCCGGGAATCATTCGCATAGCGTATAACATGTTCAAAGATGAAAAAGAGCTTGGTGACTACATGAGTGAAAAGATCTGTAATATTTGTGATTCACACCGCTTGAAGCTTGAGTCTTTAGCTGTGAAAGTAGCAGACAAAGGTATAGCGGATCTTTTAGATATGCCAATTGCGCAAACATACAAATTCTTTGCTAATGAGGCAAATTTCAGCTATCTTGATAAACAGCATGCACAGATTGCATATCCTATTCTCAATGAAATTCGTGAACGTCTCTTTTTTCTCTATGATGTAGGACTTGGATATATTACGCTTGGACGTGATGCCCGAACTATTTCGGGTGGAGAGGCACAGCGCATTCGCATCGCTTCACAGATTGGTTCAGGTCTTACAGGGGTGATGTATGTGTTAGATGAGCCAAGTATCGGTCTGCATGAGAGAGACACGCTTAAACTCATCAAAACACTGCGAAGTCTCCAAGACAAAGGGAACTCTGTTATCGTTGTAGAGCACGATAAGGAGACCATAGAAAATGCAGACTTCATCGTAGATATTGGAAGTGGTGCAGGAAAGTTTGGTGGTGAGGTAGTCTTTAGCGGAACGCTTGATAAACTTAAAAAAGCAAAAACACTCACGGCAGATTATCTTTATGGACGCAAAAAGATAGAGTACTTTTATAGACGTGAGCAAGAGAAGTGGATAGAGATAAAAAATGTTACGATTAATAACATTGAGCAGCTCTCTGCAAAAATTCCGCTCAATAACTTTGTCTGTATAACAGGGGTAAGTGGGAGTGGAAAAAGCTCTTTAATGCTCCAAACTCTGCTTCCAGTTGCACGTGAACTTCTCAATCATGCAAGAAAGGTTAATAAAGTAGCCGGTGTTGAGATAACAGGTCTTGAGAATGTCGACAAGGTCATCTACCTCGACCAAAGCCCGATAGGGCGTACACCACGTTCAAACCCTGCAACATACACAGGAGTCATGGATGAGATACGAAACCTTTTTGCCCAGACAAAAGAGAGCCAGATTCGCGGCTATACAGCCTCAAGATTCTCTTTTAATGTCAAAGGCGGGCGTTGTG
Organism: Sulfurimonas sp.; assembly: GCA_027038255.1. GTDB lineage: Bacteria > Campylobacterota > Campylobacteria > Campylobacterales > Sulfurimonadaceae > Sulfurimonas. The sequence goes on from JALVXQ010000339.1 coordinate 19,192, forward strand.
AGAAGTGCCAAGGCGAGGGCGAGATAAAGATAGAGATGCACTTTTTGCCAGACATCATGGTGAAATGTGACAGCTGTAAAGGACGCCGATACAATGACCAGACACTTGAAGTGTACTACAAAGGCAAAACCATCTCTGATGTGCTTGGAATGAGTGTGGATGAAGCCTTTGAGTTCTTTAAACCAATTCCTAAAATCCATCAAAAGATGAAAACACTTGTTGATGTCGGTTTGGGTTACATTACGCTTGGTCAAAATGCCGTGACACTCTCAGGTGGAGAGGCGCAGCGCATCAAACTCTCTAAAGAGCTCTCACGCAAGGACACGGGTAAAACACTCTACATTCTTGATGAGCCGACAACAGGGCTGCATTTTGCAGATGTGGACAGGCTGACAAATGTACTGCACAAATTTGTCGAGTTAGGTAACTCTGTGCTTATTATCGAGCATAATCTCGATATGATAAAAAATGCAGATTATGTCATTGATATGGGACCAGAAGGCGGCTCCGGCGGTGGACTCATCATCGCTGAAGGCTCCCCTGAAGTTCTGGCAAAAAATCATGAAAAAACCGGTTCTTACACAGGTGAATATCTCAAAAAAGAGTTGGCTCTGCACAAATAAAGAAAAAACTCAATTTTTAATGTTATCCACTTACACTCGCTCCCATGCTCCTGCGTGGGAGTGTATATTTACAGTTGCTGCTGTAGTCATTCCCATCGGAGACGATAGGAACGAGAGGAAACACTTATCTTCGTTCCCACACTTTGTGTGGGAACGCATACCTCTACCAAAACCGACTAACTTCAATCAACCCATCTATACCTTCATAATCTCGAGCACTACTGTATCTCCAACACTTAGCTTCATCGATATAGCCTCTTTTTACAGGATTATTGTGAATATAATTGATCCTCTCTAGCATCATCTGATCACTCTGTATAAGTTTTGGTGCAATTCCCTCTTGCCATAGCTGATAGGCAGCTGTTTTTTTATGAGCTTTTTTATAAAATGCAAGTTGATCTAGTATTGTCTTAGCACTCTCTTTTTGTAAATATTTGAGTATCTCTTTGGCTGTAAAAGATTTAAATCTTGCCATCGATTTTGCAATGTCATCACTAGAAGCTATAAGGTGGAGATGATTTTCTAAAATAACATAGGCATAAATTTGAAGATTATCGGTTGCTTGAAGGTATTTTAAGCTCTCAAATATTATATCTGTAGTTTGTACTCTTGTAAAGATTGGTATCCAGTGGAGTATGGTACAAGTCATAAAGTGCGGTGCTGTAGGTTCATAAATTTTGTATCGACTTCTTCCCATAGTTTTACCTTTTTGTTTATTTTAGTAGGTTTACTGTAGGCATTTTGATTTTATGTCATTTTGTCATTTTTTTACAAACTCGCTCGTATGCTTCAGCTCACACTCGCTCCCATGTTCCTGCGTGGGAGTGTATATTTACAGTTGTTGCTGTAGGCATTCCCATCGGGGACGATGGGAACGAGGAATCGGGGACGATGGGAACGAGGATCACTTTTTATGAGTTATTCTGACTGACACTGGTTCCCATACTCTGTGTGGGAACCTTACTCTTCGTTTTGCTTGTTGTATGCATTCCCATCGGGGACGATGGGAACGAGGAAAAAAAAATATAAAAAGAGTATAGACTTCGTCTATACTCTTAATTTTACTACACATCATACTTTTAAAGGTTATTTAAAACCGTTAAAGTAAATGTAGTAGAACTATTTCCACCATCAGTATTAGTAACCTTAATAGTGATACTATAAGTGCCTGGAGAAGTTAAATTACCACTCCAAGTAGCTACACCAGTACTTGCATTAATAGTAAGCATACCACTCGTAGGGTCATTCACTATACTATATACAGCACCAGCAGTAACACCTGTAACAGTAGGAGCAGGTAAATCAGTAGCTAAACCACCACCATTATCATTAACCGTCTGGTCAGCCATACTAATCGTAGGACTAGAAATCGCAGGAACCTCTGGCACCGCATCTCTATCTATCGCAGCTTGAGTCTTCTTAACCCCAGCACTACTAGCCAAAGCCATATTGTTACTTAACACAATATTCTCAAATCTGTTCAACTCACTAAGATGCGACTTGATATTGCTAGGGGTTCTGTATGTAGAAAAATCACTAATATCATCAAATGCAACAGCCAAACCAGCAGTTACCTTGTAAGTATCATACGAAATGTTGTCATTGTACTCTACAAAAACATAACTGTACTGAACTTTGTATGTGTTGGAGATGTTGTCTTGCTCATATTGATATGCATAAGATAGCTTTGTGTTATCCATAGGATAATACTCCACACCTACACCATAACTCGCTTCATCATCACTAAACTCGTGAAAAACTTTACCAGCATTTGCAGTTGTATCAATCGTACCGATACCACTCTCCCATCTCTTCGCTAACTCCACATAACCAAGCGAAGTCTTCTCATCAACTACCTCGTAGTCTCCAAAAACCTCTCCGTTAAGCTTTGTATAACTTCCACCTACTTCAGCATAAAAACTGTCACTAAGCATATATCCCGTTGCAAACGAACCAGAGTATTGATTTACTCTTGTACTTGTGTTTACAGGAGACCAAACTTTTTGATTGATATAGTTAAGACCAAATTTAAAGTATAGATTTGGATTAAAAGGATTTACTTTCAAAACTGCACCAGTCTTAAAAAAATCACTTGTTCCCTCTAACTTTACCTTTAGAGCTTCACTATCAAACATAATACCTGCACCAGCAGAACTATCCTGATTTTTATCAATCTTTGCACCTACACCATATACATTGATGGTTGCATCTCTGTTTGCATTTATATTCTTCCATGCTTCATTTGTAGTTGTTGTTGCAGCGAAAGCAGTTGAGACAACTCCTGCTATGAGTAAAGAGAGGGTTATTTTTCGCATTTCGGATTTTCCTTTATTATTTAATGTTGTATTTTACCCCCCCCTTATAAAAAAGTGCTGAATGTGAGTTTTCTTAAGTTATTCTCGCTGCCATGCTCCTGCGTGGGAGTGTATGTTTACAGTTGTTTTTTCTGTAGGCATTCCCATCGGGGACGATGGGAACGAGATATCGGGGACGACTTTTCTCGCTGCCATGCTCCTGCGTGGGAGTGTATGTTTACAGTTGTTTTTTCTGTAGGCATTCCCATCGGGGACGATGGGAACGAGATAAAAAGTGCTGAATGTGAGTTTTCTTAAGTTATTCTCGCTGCCATGCTCCTGCGTGGGAGTGTATAGTTACAGTTGCTGCTGTATGCATTCCCATCGGGGACGATGGGAACGAGACATATCTCAAAAAAGAGTTGGCTCTGCACAAATAAAGAAAAAACTCAATTTTTAATGATATAATTAAATTATTGTTATAAATTGGTAGG
>JALVXQ010000340.1 GCA_027038255.1 Sulfurimonas sp.
CTCTTTGGAGTCGGGCATTTTAGACCACTCTTTATATGCGCAGGTGGTGGAATGGTAGACACGCAACGTTGAGGTCGTTGTGCCTTCGGGTGTGGGGGTTCAACTCCCCCTCTGCGCACCATACATTCAAATAATTATCCAACTTTAAAACTTCTTTGTTACAATCGTATAAACATTTTTACAAGGCATAGCTATGCACTATAGATATATTGGAAAAACAGGTCTGCGTGTAAGCCCAATTTGTATGGGCACAATGACTTTTGGTACACAGACTCCTGATGAAAAGGTCGCTTTTGAGATAATGGACAAGGCCTATGATGCTGGCGTGAACTTCTTTGATACCGCAGAACTTTATCCTGTCCCGCCAAATGCAAAACTTGCAGGGCTTACCGAAGAGATAGTAGGGAGATGGCTCAAAACTAAACCGCGTGAGAGTATTATTTTGGCAAGCAAGGTTGCCGGTGCTGCAAGTGGCTGGTTTGTTCCTCCCATCCGCCACGGTTTGACAGCTATAGACAGTTTTCATATAGAGCGTGCGGTAGAGGGCAGTTTGAAGCGCTTAGGGACAGACTATATTGACCTCTATCAAATGCATTGGCCAGATACCATTGTGCCCATAGAGGAGAGCCTGAAGGCCTTTGACAGATTGGTTCAAAGCGGAAAGGTTCGTTATATCGGAACATCGAATGACACAGCCTATGGAATGACAAAGGCTCTAATGACTTCGGAGTTTCAAAACTATGCGCGTTTTGAGTCCATCCAAAATAATTTTTCTCTGCTCAATCGACGTTTTTTAGATGAACTTGCTACTCTTTGCGAAAAAGAGCAGGTCTCACTCCTCCCATATTCGCCTTTAGGTGGAGGTGTTTTGAGTGGTAAATACAATCAGGCAGAAATTGGGGAAGGGCGCTTCATGGAGTATATGCAAGCAAATGATAAACGGCAGCGTTTTATGGCAGAGCGTTTTGTAAATGACAAAACACTCATCTCAACACAAAAATATCTTAAAATCGCTTATGATGCAGGAGTTGATCCTGTCACTATGGCTATCGCATGGTCTAAACAGTTTGATTTTGTAGCATCGACGATAATCGGAGCTAGAACACCCAAGCAGCTTGATGCTAGTTTGGCAGCTATGGAGTTAGAACTCAGTAGTGACATTTTGGAGGCATGTGATAAGGTTCACGCAGAAATTTTATACCCTATGGGTTAAATTTCTCCTGTTTTCCACGCCTCTATAGCATCACCCAGTGTTTCAAACTCATCTGATTTGCCAATGATAAATATCTCATCAAAGATATAGCAGATGATATGTCTGCTGAGTGATTCGAGTAAAAAGACAGCATACTCATCAACACTTTTCATATCCACGGACAAAACCCGCATACCATCAATGATATCATTGATTTGCGGTACAATATCATACTCTACATTTATAAGTTTTTTACCGTCACTTTGATAAATAGCCACAAGGAAACCTTTTTTTAGTATAATATTATCAAAAAAGAGAGAATATGAGGATAAATAAATGAATATAGCAAATGATGTAAGCGAATTGATAGGCAATACGCCTCTTGTAAAATTAAATACTCCCTCAAAGTTAAGTGGTGCGACCATACTTGGCAAATGTGAATTTATGAATCCGACCTCTTCTGTAAAAGATCGTATAGGTTTTAATATGATACGACGGGGTATAGAGTTAGGGGATATCACACAAGAGACAACAATCATCGAGCCTACAAGTGGTAATACAGGGATTGCATTAGCTTCTATTTGTGCAGCAAAAGGACTGAATCTAATTTTGACGATGCCTGACTCTATGAGTGTAGAGCGCCGTAATCTTTTAAAAGCACTTGGCGCAAAACTTGTTCTTACCCCTGCAGCAAAAGGGATGAAGGGTTCTATTGTAAAAGCTGAGGAGCTGCGTGAGGCTACTCCAAACTCTTTAATACTGCAGCAGTTTCAAAACCCTGCAAATCCAGAGATTCACAGACTTACTACAGCACGTGAGATACTGCGTGACACTGATAGTAATCTTGATGTTTTTGTTGCAGCGGTGGGAACAGGTGGAACATTGACAGGAACATCTACTATTCTTAAAGAGGAGCTAGAGGATATTGCGATTTTTGCAGTGGAGCCTGAAGCTTCGGCGATACTCTCCGGAGAAAATCCTGCACCGCATAAGATTCAAGGTATCGGAGCCGGTTTCATTCCTGATATCTTAGATACTTCCATGTATGCAGAGGTCATTAAGGTGAGTAATGAAGATGCTATTCAAACTGCAAAAATGTTGGCTCAAAAGGAGGGATTGCTTGTCGGTATTTCTACAGGAGCAAATATTTATGCGGCGATGCAGGTAGGCTCACGTGAGGAGTTTCAAGGTAAAACAATAGTGACTATTCTTTGTGACACGGGAGAACGTTATCTCTCTACAGAACTCTTCAGTGAAGATTGATTTTTTAGAGACAATAAAAGCGCTTGATGGGTGTGTTTACAATATAAACTACCATCAAAAGCGTTACGAATCTGTACTCAGCTCTTATGGTATAAAAGAGTGCATAGAGCTTAAAGATATCATCCATCCTCCTCAAAATGCTCTGCAGAGATGCCGAGTTATTTATAATTTGGAGGGAGATATAGAGTGCAGCTACCATCCTTATGAAAAACGTAAAGTAGAACGTCTGAAACTGCTCCATGCTGATACGCTTGAATATGCTCATAAATATGCCAACAGAGAATCTTTGGAGCTGCTTTTTAGCCAAAGAGAGCATTGTGATGATATTTTAATTGTTAAAAATGGTCTGCTTTGTGATACAAGTATTGCAAATATCGCTCTGTTTGACGGCAAAAAATGGGTGACACCAAAAATACCGCTTTTAGAAGGTACAACGAGACAGCGGCTACTTGAGAGCGGCTTTTTAACGGTGAAAGATATTGCTGTTGAAGATTTGAAAATGTACTCTCAAATGGCACTGACGAATGCGATGATAGATTTTGATATAATTGCAGATAAAAAAATAGAGGAAATAATTTGTTAGAGAGTTTAATACAAGAGAGAGATTTTGCAAAGTTGATGAAAAAGCATATGCAGGAGTTGATAATTTTACTTTTTCAAAAAGAGCAGAATTTTGGGATTTTATGCAAGATAGAAGATGTTTCATTTAATCCTGAACTTCCTGATACTATGTATGCAGAGTTTAGACCTTTGACACTTTTCTTTCTTGCGGGCTATACTTTTGAAACAGCACGTATAGAAGATGAAATGCTTATATTTGAAGCGGGTTTTGGTAGTGATAACTTTGGAAGTGTTGTTTCCGTTCCACTGCTCAGCATTTTGCAAATCATAGTGGATGAAACACCACTTTTTATAAATATCGCTGTTGAAAAAGAGATAAAAGAGGAGGTCCAAACTAAAGAAGTTGATGAAAGAGGAGTAAATAACTCCATGGCTTCTTTTCTTTCAAACCCTGAAAATTCAAAGTTTATAAAAAAGAAGTAAAGAGTAGTTCTTGCTTTTAGACTTTATTGAGTGAAAGCAGGTAATTGACGACATTATCTACAAAAGCATCATGCTTTCTCTCTTTGAGGTAAGCGATGTAAAAATGTCTTGTGATTTTATGGTTTTTCAATCTTGCTTCATAGAGTGTTCCACTCTCAAGTTCTGCTTTAATTACGTGGCGTGACATAATGGAAACAAGAGGACGTTCTGCATTTTTGTCAGCATGTAAAATGGACTCTTTAATGGCAGTAGGACTTGCCAGAACTCCAATGACATTAAAATTGTTGCAATTAACTCCTATCTCTTCAAATGCTTCAGAAGTCAATTTTCTTGTATGAGAATCTTCATTTCTACAAATCCAATCGAAGTCGAATAGGTCATCTGCATTGAGATGTTTTTTAATGGGTTGGTTGGAAAATAGAACAAGCTCATCTTCAACCCATTCTCTGTAGATAACACCCTCTTTAAAGATAGGAGATTCGATGAGTGCTACATCTATCTTTTTATCTTCAAGTTGTTCTATAATGTTAGCAGAGACATCTACATTCATAAAAACTTCATTATCTATGCGTTTTTTAATCTCAGCAAGATAGTTAGGCAGTACGTAGTTCCCAATGGCAAAAGAGGAGCCCATAACAAAAGTGAACTCTTTGTTGATGATTTTCAGCAGCTCTTTTTCAGAGTTTTGAATTGCTTTTTCAAGTCTGCTAGCAATACGGTAAAGATCTTCACCCTCTTTTGTCAAGACAATTCCATTCTTCTTACGTTCGACTATTCTAGTATCTAGGTACTCTTCAATAAACTTTATCTGTTGTGTAACTGCAGGCTGAGAAATTCCTAGTTTAGCAGATGCTTTAGAGAAACTCTTTTCCTTAATAACCATCAAAAACGTTTGTAGTTTCGCAAAATCTTTTAACATAATAATTCCTATAAGTTATAATAATATATGAAATTATAACTCAGAATTATAATTATTGCAATAGTTTTGTAATAATTTTCAGCTTTTTTTGTTATAATAATAATACTTTAGAATAAAGGGTTCTTCTAAAAACCCTCATAGTGGACTTACATGGAAAAAATATTTAAAAATTTAAACGAGTCTCAAACTGCTGCAGTGAAGCAAACGGAGGGGCCTGTTCTTATACTTGCAGGTGCCGGAAGTGGTAAAACTACAACAATTATCTCGCGTTTGGCATATCTTATAGAAGCTGTGGGAATTCCTCCTGCAAACACATTAACGCTGACTTTTACAAATAAAGCGGCAAAAGAGATGAAAGAGCGTTCTTTGGCAATGATGGAAAAAAACGGTGCCTATCCACCTCTGCTTTGTACCTTTCATAAGTTTGGACTGCTGTTTTTAAAATTTAATATTCATCGCCTGGGACGTCAAAACAATTTTGTCGTCATCGATACAGATGATAAAAAAAGAATTATTAAAAAGATAAACTCAGAGCTTCCGACACCGCTTATAGCAAGTGAGATTTCCCGTTATAAAAATTCACTGCTCTCCCCTGATGATGCCTATAAACAGGCAGAACTTTTTAACTACAAGCAGATTGCGGAAGTTTACAGAGAGTATGAAGCTTATTTGGCAGAAAATAATTTGGTAGATTTTGATGATCTCATTGCATTGACCTACAAGCTGCTTGATGAAAATCCGGAACTTGCAGAGCAGACATCGCAAAAATACCAGTATATTATGATAGATGAGTACCAAGACACCAATGAACTGCAGTTAAAGCTCATACAAAAACTTTGTAGTAAACATAATAATATCTGTGTGGTTGGTGATGATGATCAAAGTATTTATGGCTGGCGTGGTGCACACATTAGAAATATCATGGAGTTTGATGAAGATTTCACAGGAGCGCATGTTTTTAAACTTGAAGAGAATTACCGCTCACGCGCGCCGATTTTAAAAACAGCAAATGCACTTATAGAGCATAATCGTTCCCGTCTTGGGAAAAAACTCATTGCAACTCGCGGAGAGGGTGATGATGTCAGTACACTCAATTCCAATGATGAAAATGAAGAGGCAAGAAAAATTGCTGTTAAAATTCAAAAACTTCTCGATTCAGGAGTCAGTGCAAGTGAAGTGGCTATTTTGTACCGTGTAAATGTACTTTCACGTTCCATTGAAGAGGGGCTTAACCGTGCCGGAATTGGCTATAAACTTGTCGGCGGATTGCGTTTTTATGACAGAGCGGAGATTAAAGATCTTATATCGTACATCCGTGTGATTACAAACAATCATGATGATTTTTCTCTCAAACGCATCATAAACAAGCCAAAAAGAGGGCTTGGAAAAGCAAGTGTCGATAAGATAGAACTGGCTGCTCACGCAAAAGGAAGTTCTATTTTCGAGTACATTAAAATGGTTGATTTTAGCGAACTCGAAGCACTTGTCAAGAAGAAAAATGCAACAACACTCAAACAGTTTGCTGCAGACATAGAAGATATTGCAGCAGTGGCAAAAGAGTCAACATACGAGTTTATTGATGTTTTAGAAGGTACTTTTCATCTTAAAGATATCTATGTCAATATGCAAGACGGGCAAGAACGTATCTTGAATATGGATGAGTTTTATGGACTTTTCCGTGATTTTATAAAAAACAAACCGGAAGCCTCTTTAGATGAGTTTTTAAATGAGCTGACACTACAAAGTGAGCAGGATCAGGTTGAGGGTGAATCTATCTATATGATGAGTATTCATGCCTCAAAAGGTTTGGAGTTTGAACATGTCTTTGTTATTGGCATGGAAGAGGGCTTCTTACCGCTAGTAGGTGATGGCAGTGACTTGGAAGAGGAGCGCCGTTTAGGCTATGTCTCTTTTACCCGGGCAAAAGAGAGTTTGACACTCTCTCACGCAGCAAGCCGTTTTTACAAAGGGCGAAGAAGTGACTTGGCTAAGAGTCGTTTTTTTAATGAAGCGGGATTGTGCGACGGCTCTTTAATCGTGGAGAAGAAGACAGCCTTTAAAAAGGGTGACCTGGTTCGACACAAGATCTTTGGAACAGGACGCGTAACAGGTGTTAGTAAATCAGGACGAGAGTTTAAACTGCAAATAAATTTTGCAGGAACTAAAAGAGATATTTTGGCATCTTTTGTAGAAAGATTATGAATCGGCTGTTTGTTGCCTATAAGCCAAGCGGCATTGGCTCAAATAAATTTTTATATACACTAAAGAGAAAGTATCAAGATAAAAAAGCAGGCTTTGCCGGGACACTTGACCCTTTTGCAAAAGGGGTGCTGCTAGTTGGTTTTGGAAGCCATACAAAACTTTTTCGTTTTTTAAATAAAACACCTAAAAAATACAGAGCAACACTTTGGCTTGGGGCAAAGAGTGACTCACTTGACATCGAAATGATAGAAGAGATAGAGACGGTTTCGGAGTTCTCTTTCGCACAGATAGAAGCAGCTGTAGACTCTTTAGAGGGAGAGTTGGAGTATGAACCGCCTATCTTCTCAGCCAAACGCATCAACGGGCAACGTGCCTATGATTTGGCACGTGCCGGTAAAAAAGTAGAACTCAACAAAATAAACTCTACCATTTATGAAACAAAACTGTTGCACTACTGCCACCCTTTTGTAACATTTGAAGCCAGTGTCAGTGAAGGAACATACATCCGTTCGCTGGGAAAAATCATAGCACAAAGGCTTGGCTTGCGTGAGGGAAGTTTGAGTATGCTGGAGAGACTTTGTGAAGGGCAGTTTGTTTATGAGAATGAAAAAGCTTTAGATATCAAAAAATGTCTCAATATTCCTCAAAATTATTACTTGGGAGATTATGAGAATGTCAGATATGGAAGAGTTCTTGCTTTAGAAGATTTAAAAGAACAAAAAGCCGGAACATATTGGCTGGATAATGGTGAAAACATCTCTGTCATCACAGTAGATGAAAAGAGTGTAAAATATGAATTAGGAAGAATAGAATGTTAGTATTGGCTAGAAAACTTAATGAATCCATTGTTATCGGTGATAATATTACCATTAAGGTGGTCTCTGTAGAAAATGGCGTAGTAAAACTGGGTATTGAAGCACCACGTGAGATATCCATCATTCGCAGTGAACTCATTGAAGAGGTCACAGAGTCTAACAGAGCGGCAGTTCAAGAACATGGTGTTGATAAAAATGATATAGACTCATTGAGTAAGTACCTAGGAAAATCATAAACGATGAAAAAGTACAAAGCCTTTGCCAAAGTCAACATCTTTTTAAAAGTAACCGGAAAAAGAGAAAATTATCATGAGATAGTCTCTCGTTTTATGCGTGTTGAAAATCTCTATGATGAACTCTCTTTTGTTTCTAAAGAGAGTATTGGTGTAAAGGCAAATGAGTTTAAAATCATCGGTGATTTTGCTTGCGAGGCACAACAAAACACTATTTACAAGGCCTACGTAGCGCTTAAAGATGCGACAAATTCGGAGGCTCTTGAAAAATTGATGCAGACACATGCCGTGCAGGTGGAAAAAAACATCCCGGCATTTGCAGGACTAGGCGGGGGCAGCAGCGACGCGGCGACATACCTAAAAATGTGTAATGAAGTACTGCATTTGAACCTCAGTCTCAATGAACTGGCGACTATAGGTTTGAGCGTGGGCGCAGATGTGCCTTTTTTTATTTATGGTTATACAAGTGCAAATGTCAGCGGTATTGGAGAAGTGGTCGAAGCATTTAACGAAGAGCCTTTGGAGTTTGAAATATTTACGCCAAAAGTAGAGATATCTACACCAAAGGTATACAGTGCATACAGAGAAAATTTTTATGCGCCGATTGATGGTTTTGAAGCGCAGCGCTTACAGGCAATGCCTTCAAAAGAGATTATGCAGAGTATGAGTGCCAAAGAGGCAAATGACCTTTTTTCACCGGCACTTCAAGAGTATAAAGAGCTTAAAGAGCACTATAGACAAGGTTACTGTTTCAGCGGCAGTGGCAGCAGTTTTTTTAAACTAAAGGATGAAGAGTAAAGCATGGGTGAGACAATAGCAAAAAATAAAAAAGCCTATCATGATTATTTTATAGAAGACAAATTTGAAGCGGGACTTGTTCTATCCGGCAGTGAGGTGAAGGGAATCCGTGCACATCGCGTCAATCTTAAAGACAGTTTTATCCGTTTTGTCAAAGATGAGGCATATCTTTTTAATGCCCACATAGGAAGATTAGAGACCACACACCATTTTTACGGCCATGAAGAGCGCGGCTCACGCAAGCTACTTTTGCATAAAAAAGAGCTGTTAAAACTGCAAAAAGCGATAGACAGAGACGGTTATACCGTTGTGCCACTGCAGCTCTACTTTAATTCACGCAACATTGCAAAACTTCAAATTGCTCTGGCAAAAGGGAAACATCTGCATGATAAGCGTCAGGATTTAAAAGAGAGAGACCAAAAACGTGACATCGCAAGAGCTATGAAGGATTACTAATGTTTCGCTATCTCTATTTACTTTTTGGATTTACGTCACTTTTTGCATTAAACTTTGAGATTGTAAATCCGGATGTTGTCAATGGAAAAACAACACTCATAAAGTTTAAAAAAGAGAGAGGCATTCGCTATAAAAATGTCATAGTAGGCAAGAAAAAATTTCCAATTTTTCAAAATCCTCTCAATCGTGATGAATACTGTGCACTTGTCGGATTTTCTTATTATGAAAAGCCTGCGACAAAAGAGCTCTATGTAAGCTACGAAAAAGACAAAAAATCTGAGAAAAAACTGCTCTTCTTGCATCTTCACGCAGGTAGATATAAAAAAGAGACAATCTCTGTAGATCCTGCAAAAGTCAATCCAAGAGCAGCTGCGGTAAAAAAGAGAGTAGCACGTGAGTACGTAGAAGCTATGAAAATTTACAATAGTGTGCATAAGATAAACTATCTGCACAGACCTTTCATCTTACCGCTTGAGAGTACAATCACGAGTGAATTTGGTAAAGCAAGAGTCTATAACGGTTCGCTTAAAGGTTATCACAGCGGAACAGATTTTAGAGCCAAAGTGGGCACGCCGATAAAAGCTGCCAATGATGGGAAAGTCGCTTTGGTGAAAAAGAGATTTTACTCGGGTGGTACAGTTGTTCTCGACCATGGAGAGGGAATCTATACCTGCTATTTTCACATGAGTAAATTTTCTGTAAAGCAGGGCGATATTGTAAAACGAGGTGAACTGTTAGGGCTTTCCGGAAAGAGTGGGCGGGTTACAGGTCCTCATTTGCATTTTTCCGCTAGAATTGATGGTGTACAAGTTGACCCGCTGCAACTTATAACACTGATGAATAACAATATACTAAAGGTAGATAATTAATGACTCTTTTTCAACTTTTGATGCTTGGTGCATCCGCATTTTTTGCATATAAAATTTATGAGCATATTCAAACGCTGCAAGACCCAGAAAAAAAAGATGAGAGTAGAAGTGCAGAAGCATTCTCAACTTTTGATGCCTCCTCTTTAATAGAAAAAGCTGATGAAGAGATGCAAAAAGGGAATTATCAAAAAGCCCTGGCCATCTACTCTGAAGCCAACATCAAAGCACCCAAAGATGCCGAGACACTTTTTAAAATGGGTTATGTACTGGACAAACAAGAGAGAGACAATGAGGCGATGGATTATTATAAAGAGGCGCTTGAGCTTGATCCGAACAACAGTTACATTCATCAGGCAATGGCTTCTATTTATAGAAAGACGCAAGAGTTTGCGAGTGCAAGAAATCATCTGAACGCTTCGCTGGAGATTGATGATAAAAACCCAATAACGTACTATAATTATGGAAATCTGCTTGTTGATATGAAACATTTTGATGAAGCAAAAGAGATGTATAAAAAAGCACTTGAACTTGATGAGGATTTTAAAGAGGCCAAAGTGGAACTTCTCAAGTTACAGGAGCAGGGATGAAGATTTTAGAGATTTATGAGTATTTGAATGAACTCTCTCCTTTTGAGATGCAGGAGTCATGGGATAACTCGGGACTTTTGCTTGGCGATTTTAAAGAGGAGATCACAACTATTGCTCTTAGCATTGATGTCGATGTTGCTCTGATTGACTCTTTAGAAGAGGGGACACTGCTTGTGACACATCATCCCATTATCTTTGGAGGTTTGAAGCAGTTGGAGTTTTCAAAATATCCGGCAAATCTGTTGCATAAGATGATAAAGAAAAATATCTCCAACATTGCCATGCATACAAATTTTGACCAGACACATCTCAATGATTATGTCGCAACGGAGATTTTAGGCTATGAGATAGCACAAAAAGATGGTTTTGTAGCCTATTTGGATGTCAATGAAGATTTTGAGAGTTTTGCAAAAAAAGTTGCTTCTGCTTTTGGACTGCCTTACGCAAAGTGTGTAAAAGCAAACAGTTTTGTAAAAAGAGCAGCACTTACAACTGGAAGTGGATGTTCATTGATGCGAAGTTTAGAGGCAGATTGTTTTTTGACCGGTGATGTAAAATATCATGATGCGATGGAAGCAAAAAGCATAAATCTCTCAGTAATTGACATCGGTCATTATGAAAGTGAGCGCTTTTTTGCTCAAATTTTACAAAAGCATTTGAAAAATTTAGGTTTAAAAGTTATAATTGCGTCATCAGAAAATCCATTTACATATGTTTAAGCATAATAAGCGCTAAAATGGATCACAGTAAAACCCCAAAGGACTCCAATGAATAAGCACTTAAAGCAACTAATTGACCTCTCTATAGTAGATAAAGAGATAGATGCGTTTGAGCCTCAAATAGAAGAAGCAAACTCAAAATATGAAGCTGCACAAGCAAAAACGAAGAGTATTGAGTCAGATATTGAAAATTTAACAAATGAAATTAAAGAAGAAGAAGTTAAAAAAGCAAAAAATGAACTTCACCTTGCAGAACTTTCTAATAAATTAGAAGAAAATGCAAAAAAATCTTCAGAAGTAAAAACTGAACGTGAAATGAAATCACTTCAGCTTGAAGAAGAGATTGCAAAAGAGCAGATTACATTTGCAAACGAAGAGATTGAAAGACTTGAAAAAATTATTGAAGCAAAAAAAGAACAAATTGATGCTGCAAAAGTTACACTTAAAGAGTTAGATGCAAATTTAGAGAGTGTAAAAGCAGATGTTGATGCAAAACTTGAAGAGATAAACAAAGAGCGTCAAGAAGTTTTCAAGAAAAAAGAGAAACTTTTGGCTGATGTAAATCAAAAAGGTTTGGCTTTTTATCAAAAAATCCGTAGATGGGCAAAAAATACAACAGTTGTTCCTGTAGAAGATCAAGCTTGTATGGGTTGTCATATGGTCATCGGTGACAAGGTGTATGCTGATGTCATTAAAGGTGAAGATATTACTACATGTCCTCATTGTGGACGTATTCTTTACATGAAAGCCAGCGAAGAGTAGGCTTTGAGCCTCTTTAGTGTTTTTTACTTTTTTTTAAGTGTGGTGCTTTTTCTTATAGCACTGCCACTTTTGATACTCTTGTCGTTTAAGAAGAAGTATCGAGAATCGATTCCTGCAAGATTTTTTCTTTTTAAAAACCCTCCTTTTAAAAATAGTGATGCTCTGTGGTTTCATGTATGTTCTTTAGGTGAAGCAAGAGCTTTAAAACCGATACTTCAAGAGTTTGATACTGAGAATTTTCTCATATCGACGATTACACATACGGGCAATACAGAAGCGAAAAAGTCCAAGGCTGAGGTACGTTATCTGCCTTATGAGATGTATCTTCCTTTTTGGATAAAACCGCAGAGAGTTTTAGTAGTTTTAGAGGCAGAATTTTGGTACCTGCTTTTTCGCATAGCAAGTGCAAGAGGCGCGAAAGTGATTTTGCTCAATGCAAGGATTTCAGATAAAAGTGTTGACAAATACTTAAAATTTGCATGGTTCTATAAGAAGATGCTTGAAAAAGTAGAAATCATCTATGCGCAGAGTGAAGTGGATAAAAATCGTTTTATTGCACTGGGCGCTAAAAATATTGAAGTTATCGGAAATATTAAACTCGCAGGTGAGATAAAAAAAACAAAGAGTTATATAAAGCCTGCAGATGTTGAGCTGATTGTGGCGGGAAGTACACATCCACAAGAAGAAGAGGTTGTGCTCAAAGCTTTTGTAGCCTATAAAAAAGTTACTCCAAATGCAAAATTGGTCATAGTGCCTAGGCACCCGGAACGTTTTGCATCCGTATATGAGTTGATGCAAAAATATGCGCAGGAAGCTGCCTTGAGTATAGAAAAATTTTCTCACACACAGGCGCTTGAGAGTGATTTGATTTTGGTCGATATGATGGGAGAACTCAATAATATCTATGCTATTAGTGATGTGGCAATATTAGGCGGTGCATTCCGTGAAGATGTAGGTGGGCATAATCCGCTCGAACCTGCTTATTTTGGCTGTAAAATCATTACAGGAAAACACTTCTTTCATCAAAAAGAGCTCTTTAAATATGTACATCATGTACAGTATGTAGAGCCAGATGCGATAGAACAGGCGTTAGAGAAAACAAAAGAGCTTCCTCCTTCAATGGTAGAAGAGACAATTAATTTGGAACCAGTGGTTCAAAAAATAAAAGAATTTATGAGATAAAGGAAAAATATGGCAACAGAAAAAGCATATAAATTATTGGCAGCACAAGAGGGTATTTCAAACTCTCAGGCAAAATCTATGATAGACAGAGGACTTGTCTATGTAGGAAACAAAAAAGTAATGATAGCCCGCGGTGAGATTGATGAGCGAACGATGTTTCGTGTAATCAAGATAGAAAAAGCGAAGCCTATTTTTGAAAATGATGATATTATAGTCATCGACAAACCGGCATATGTCAACTCCGATGAGATTGAACGTCAGTTTAAAGACGCTCGACTTTTGCATAGATTAGACCGTGAGACAAGCGGTGTTTTAATGCTTGTAAAAAATGAAGAGTTTCGCGAAAAGGCGATTAAAGAGTTTGCACAGGACAAGGTTTACAAAGAGTATATCGCATGGGTTGAAGGAATTATGACTGAGCCCATAGAAGTCGATAAAGCTATCCTCACGCAGAAGAGAAACAACCGTGCGATGTCTAATGTCTCTCCAAAGGGAAAACCTGCGCGAACAGAATTTTTTCCAGATATTGTCAGTGCAAAAAAGACAAAGGTCAAAGTCATTATTCATAATGGAAGAACACATCAGATTCGTGTTCATGCAAGATATATTGACCATCCTATAGTAGGTGATGAGCAGTATGGTGGTCGTCGTGCAAAACGGGTAATGCTCCATGCTTATAAAGTACGATTGTTAGGGATGGAATTCACTGCCCCTGAGCCGAAATCTTTTAAAACATTTGAGTAATTAAGAAAAACTTAGTTACAATTTCGAAAAAAAATTATATAGAGTAAAGAGGTGTTTGAATGTTTGGTACTTTAACAGATAGTTTTACAAATGCGATAAAAAAGATTCGTTTTCATGATGATGAAAAGGCACTTTCAAAAGCACTCAATGAGTTAAAGAAAAACTTGCTCAAAGCAGATGTAAATCATAAGGTTGTTAAAGAGCTTATTCAATATGTTGAGTTGAAAACAAAAGCAGCAGGGATTGGTAAAGACCAGTTCTTAGAAGCGTTGCGTGAGACACTCAATGAACTTTTGGATGTTGGCGGCAATAAAGGTTTTGTTTTTGCTCCAAATCCTCCGACTGTTATTCTTATGACAGGTCTGCAGGGTTCTGGTAAAACAACGACAACAGGAAAGCTGGCGACCTATTTAAAAAACAAGCAGAAAAAAGTTTTAATCGTTGCAGCTGACCTGCAGCGTTTAGCAGCAGTAGAGCAGCTCCGTCAAATCACTTCACAAATTGAAGTAGAATTGTATGAAGATGAAGCGACGAAAAATCCGGTAGAGGTGGTCAAAGCCGCATTGAAATATGCAAACTCTAAAATCTTTGATGTAGTGCTCATAGATACAGCCGGACGTTTAGCGATTGATGATGAGTTGATGGGTGAACTTGAAAATGTAAAAAAAGCTGCAAATCCGGATGAGATTTTTTATGTGGCTGACTCCTTAACTGGTCAGGATGCAGTGCGAACAGCAACGACCTTTAAAGAAAAAATCGGCATTGACGGTGTTATTCTTTCAAAGTATGATGGTGATTCCAAGGGCGGTGTAGCACTTGGTCTCTCCTCTCAAGTAGAGGTTCCACTTCGCTTTATCGGTATGGGTGAAAAGATGGAAGATTTGGAGGTCTTTTTACCTGAGCGAATTGTCAATCGTCTTATGGGTTTTGGAGATGTTGAGGGACTTGCTGAAAAAGTTATCAATGTTATTGATGAAAAGCAGGCGAAAAAACTTACAAAGAAGATTCAAAAAGGTAAGTTTAACTTTAATGATTTTTTAGAGCAGATGGAACAGATGAAAAAGATGGGTTCTATGAGTTCCATTATGGGGATGATTCCAGGAATGGGAAATATGTCCAAAGCGGTGAAAGATTTTGATTTTGAAAATTCTGGTGAGTTGAAAAACATTAAAGCTATGGTAAGTTCCATGACTCTTAAAGAGAGAGAAAATCCGGAGCTTTTAAACAATTCACGCAAGCAGAGAATTGCCAAAGGATGCGGACTTGAGCTTGTTGAAATCAACAGAATGATAAAACAGTTCAAAAATGCAGGAAAAATGGCAAAAAAATTCTCTGGAAAAAATGGAATGAAACAGCTGCAGTCCATGATGGGACAGATGGGTGGTCCAGGTGCTGGAATGGGTGGACTTCCTAGGTAGTCATTGCACTTTAAGAATTATTTAGTTATAATTCCACCGAAATTAAAATCTTTTTAAACAATACCTCTGTGATAAAAAGATTCTTAGCCTGTTTTACTGGTTAAATGTGTACATCCAACTATAGAGATGGTAAGAGGGAAGCAAAAATTTATAAATTCATATTTATATCTTCATTTTCACTTCCCACAACTTCTTACATACTTTATACAGATGCGCAGACTTAACCGGTAACAGGTAAAATTAAAAAATAGGAAATTAAATGACAGTAATTAGACTTACTCGCATGGGAAGAAAGAAAAAACCATTTTACCGTATCGCGGTAACAGACAGCCGCAAACGTAGAGATGGTGGTTGGATTGAACTTATTGGATACTATAATCCAATGACAAAAGACCTTAAAGTTGATAATGAAAGAGTTGATTATTGGCTAAGTGTTGGTGCTCAAATGAGTGGCCGTGTTAAAAAGATAACTGGTCGTTAATTATGATTGCTGATTTTGTCGCACAATTTGCAAAGCTGATAGCATCAAATCCAGATGATATAAGAGTTGAAGTTCAAGAGGGCGACGAAATAACAGAAATAGTTCTCTATGCAAACCAAGCAGATATTGGTAAACTGATTGGTAAGAGCGGGAAGATGATAGGAGCTATAAAAACTGTTATCTCAGGCTGTAAAGCTAAAGATGGTGTGAGTTATAGAATCAATGTCGAACCAATCTAGAGAGCCTCTGCTTCACATCGCAACACTCGGCAAAACTGTCGGGCTAAAAGGTGACATGAAGTTACATATCAAGTCTGATTTTCCAGAGCAGTTTAAAGCTGGAGCATCATTTCTGATAAATAAAAAAGACAAAATCACTTTGAGTGACGTTAATCTTGATCGCGGAATTGTAAAGATAAACAATATTACAAATCTTGAAGATGCAAAAAAGTTTACGAATGCGAAACTTTTTACAACGCAGGAAGCAACGAGAAAAAACTGTCATCTCAATAAAGGTGAATACTTCTTTTTTGATTTGGAAGATTGTGACGTTTATGAGAATGGAAAACATCTTGGCCGTGTGAAAGAGCTTGAGAGAATTAATATTACCAATTATTTGAGTATTGTAACTGATGCTGCTTTGGTTGAAAAAGGCTTCGCTAAAACTTTTTTAGTACCTTTTATCGAGCCGTTTAAAGTTGCTGTAGATATTGAGGCAAAACGCATTGAACTGCATGGAGCTATGGATATATTAGAAGCATCTTAGTAATGAAGTTTACATTTGTTACACTTTTTTCTAACCTGATTGAGGGTTATTTTAAAGACTCAATTTTAAAACGGGCAATTGAGAAGGATATTTTAGAGATTCATTATCTTAATCCTCGAGATTACTCGACAAATAAACATTTTAAAGTTGACGATACAGCTGTCGGAGGCGGTGCAGGGATGGTAATGAATCCACAGCCGCTTTTTGATGCGCTTGATGACTTGAAGATGCACGATGAGGATGTTCACATTATTTTTGTGACTCCTGTTGCCAAGCCGTTTGTGCAAAATGATGCAAAACGTTTAGCAAAAAAATCCCATGTAGCGTTCGTGAGTGGACGTTATGAGGGGATTGATGAGAGAGTGATTGAGAAGTATGCTGATGAAGTTTTTTCTATCGGAGATTACATCTTAACCGGAGGCGAACTTGCTTCTTTGGTTATATGTGATGCTACGAGTAGAAATATAGAAGGAGTGCTTGGAAACAGTGCATCTTTAGATGTGGAGAGTTTTGAAACGCCACTTCTTGAAGCACCAAGCTTTTCAAAACCGAAGATATATGATACTTTAAGTGTTCCATCAGAATACTTAAAGGGAAATCATAGTAAAATTCGCTCACTAAAATTAGCCTTGTCTGAATGTAAAACAAAATTTTTCAGACCAGATGAGCTAAAAAAGCATAAAGTTACAACAAAGTTGTAACAAAAATCGCACCAGTGCGATGGGCTCTCTGCCGAAGAGAACCAAGCGTTAGCGTAAAGAGAGGAATTATTTCCTCTCTTGTAATAAATTTAGATGAAGGGTTCCCTTCATTTATGAAATAAATTAAGGATCTAGTCTTATGAGAAATAAGTATATTGAAAACTTTGAAAAAGCACAAATCGCTGAGAAAAATATTCCAGATTTTCGTGCTGGTGATACTGTACGTCTGGCAGTAACAATTAAAGAAGGTGACAAAACTCGTGTACAAAATTACGAGGGTGTTTGTATCGCTAAACGTGGTGAAGGTACTGGTCAAACTATTACAGTACGTAAAATTGGTGCTAACGGTGTTGGTATTGAAAGAATTTTTCCACTTTACACTGATTCAATTAGCGAAATTACAGTTATTCGTCGCGGCCGCGTTCGTCGTGCAAAACTATTTTACCTTCGTTCACTTGCAGGTAAAAAAGCCCGTATTAAAGAACTTAGAAGAAAATAATTCTTCTAGGCTCTTCTATAACTCTTCACTCCTTTTACATAAAACTTCAAACATAAACCTCTTTTTATAAATTTTAAATCTTATTGATGTATAATCATCTAAATTAGATATTTTTTTGGAAAAACAGATGAATTATATAGATGACTTAAAAAAAGTCGTAGAGATTAACTCCTATACAAAAAACAAAGAAGGCGTTGATGCTGTCGGTAAAATCTTTGACAGTTGGTTTGAAGCTCTCGGTTTTGAAACTGCTGTGTATCAAAGAGATAAAATCGGTAATCACCGTCATTATATTTCACCACATACAAAATCCACTCCAAAACTTTTGCTCTTAGGACATATTGATACTGTATTTCCTCCCGGTAAATTTGAATATTTTACACAGGATGAACAGTGGGTATATGGACCAGGAGTCTGTGATATGAAAGGCGGTAATATTGTACTGCTTGAGGCATTGCGTGAGATAAAGAAGAGTGGTTTTGAAATTAAAAATATAGATATATTTTTTGTGAGTGATGAGGAGACAGGCAGTGACGATTCTAAATATTTGACAGCAGAACTCGCCCGTAAATATGATTACTGTTTCGTCTATGAAGCTGCCGGAGCTAATTTAGAACTCGTAACTGCTCGTAAAGGTGTCGGTACTTTTTTTCTAGATATTGAAGGCAAGGCTGCTCACGCAGGGAATCATTATAGTGATGGGCATGATGCGAATTTGGAACTTTCGTATAAACTGCAAGCGCTTGTAAAGCTTACAGACTTGCAAAAAGGAACGACTGTTAATGTAGGAAAAATTGAAGGCGGCATTGGGGCAAATACCATTTCTCCTCACGCAAAGATGACTTTTGAGTTGCGTTATAAAAATTCAGATGAAAGAGAGCGAGTTTTACAAGCCATAGAAGAGATTGTAAATTACTCTTTTATTGAGGGTACAACAGCAACACTTAGCGGAGGCATCCAGCGAGATGTGATGCAGACCTCTGAGAAGTCTTTAAAACTATTACAAAAGATAGAAGCCATTACCGCACATACAATAGATTCAGAAGAGCGAGGCGGAGTAAGTGATGCAAATATCGTAAGCTCTTGTGATGTTGTTACACTTGATGGATTCGGACCTTACGGGGATGGAGACCACACAGTCAAAGAGCGGGCACTCAAAAACAGTTTTGACTCTCGTATAGAGATGAGTCAAAAACTTTTTGAGTATTTTATAAAAAATTCAAATTTTTAAGGGGAAATCATGGATAAAAGAACAATTGGAATGTGGCTGTATAAAAATGGCGGTGGAGATAAGATTGCAAAGAAGATTATCAAACAGTTACAAGAGAGAGATATTGAAGTGTTAGATAATCTCAACCTTCGCCATGCAATTGCCAAAAATGCGCATATTCTTTTTCGCGGGGAAGAGCATCATGGAGTGAAGTTAGATAAATTGGATCTCTTTTTCTCCTATAATGCAGGGGAGCAGACACAGTATCAGATGTATCTTTACCAGGCTCTTAACCGCGCTATACCTATGATAAACTCTTATGATGCCTTTGCACTGACGGAAGATAAATTTCAGACATCTTTTGTACTTAGAAACAGTGGAGTAAAGACAGCTGATTATAAACTGTGTCACCGTGATGACGGGCACGAGCTCAAAAAGATCATTAAAAGATGGGATAAAATGGTCTATAAACCAACGGATGGTTGGGGAGGCGTAGGGCTTACTAAGATAGAAAATGAAGCTAATCTTGATATGCTGATGCCTTTTTTAAATCAAATGGATTTACGATATTTCTTTGTTGAGAAGTTTATTGATTATGATAATACAGATTTTAGAGTTGACATTGTCGATGGTCAGTTTGTATCGTGCTATGGACGAAAAGCGAGCGGGACAGATTGGAGAACAAATGTGACAAGCGGTGGTTCTGTCTTTATGCGTGAGGCAAATGATGAAATTGTCGATGTAGCCATACGGGCATGTGAAGCGACAGGAGTAGATATAGGTGGTGTGGATATTATCTATGACAGAGAGAAAGAGGAGTATATTGTTTTAGAGGTAAATGGTATACCGGCTTTTGCTACTCCTGAACAAGAAAAAATGGGATTAAACTTCAATGACAAAAAAATTGATTTCATTGTAGATTTAATTGACAGAAAAACGAAGTAAGAGTATTATTTCAAAAAAAATTTAAGGGTAAACATTGAGACAACAGTATAGCTCATATGATGAGTGTATCGCTTTTTTTAAATCAGCGCAAGAATCAAATCCAAATCTTTTTAAAGTACAAACTATAGGAAAAACTTGGGAAGAGAGAGATATTTTAGCAGTATGCATTACGAAAAATGTTGATTCTCATTTAGAAAAACCAGCACTTTTTTATACAGGGACAATTCATGCCCGTGAGTGGGTAGGAATTGAACTCTCTCTTTCTTTCGCGCAATACATAATTGATCATATTGACTATGATCCACAACTCAATGCTATTTTAGACAGTACTACACTCTATATGGTTCCCTGTGCCAATCCTGATGGCTTTGAATACTCACGCAATCACTTCTCCTTTTGGCGAAAAAATCGTCGAAAAAACCCTGATGGAAGCCATGGTGTTGACTTAAACAGAAACTTCAGTATCGGTTTCGCACCAAATAAAAGTTATACATCCAATGTATATTCCGGCCCTGAACCTTTTTCAGAACCTGAAACAAGTGCATTAAGAGATTTCTTTTTAGCACATGAAAATATTACTATCGCGCTGGATTATCACTCTCAGGGCAACGTCTTTTTCCCTGCACATAATTTCATTCATGAAGATGCCGAAGATGCCATAGATTTAAATATTTTAGCATCCAATATGGCTGAAGAGATTCGAAAAGAGTCTGGTCGTGAGTATGGTGTACATATGGGAAAACCTCCGGTACATTTAATTTCAGGAAGTGGAAGAGAGTTCTATTACTCACGTGGAGCACTCTCGCTTGTTGCTGAAGTCGGCACAAGAAATATTAGTGATTATTTAGAGCATATGAGTGAAAATATTGATGAAAATATTCCAGCTCTTATGATGGCTCTCTCTGAGGTTAAAAATTATCAAAAAGAGAGCACATTGCCTCGTGTAGATGGATTTTATGCAACAACAATAGCATCTAAAGAGATTACGCTGGAGTGGGACTATTTGGATGATGAAACAATTTTCTTTGAGATTTACCGTTCCACAAAGAAAAAAGGTTTTGCTCAGGCATCTAACAGAATAGGCATGACAAAATTAAAAACTTTTACAGACAGAAACCTTAAAAGTTCGATGAATTATTACTATTATATTCGGGCAGTCTGTAAAGATAAATCAATCAAATCAGCTTTTGGACAGATGGTTGGTGTACGAACAAAACCTGCTGAGAGTATGTTTTCAAAAATTCTCTATCCGGTAGCTTCTAAAATCGGCTATGTTGGAGAAAAGACAAAGAAAAATGCTGAACATTTTGGTAGCAACTCTCTTTTTGTCGGAATTTCAGAAAAAAAAGGGGAATGCCTTGGTGTGGCAGGTTTTTCACTACAGACTATTCCTGAAAATGCAATCATTACAGAAGCAAAAATCTCCTTTTATCCGATGAACAGAGTTGCTGTGCAGGTTGAACGTTATGGTGAATGGCGTGTCGGACAGATGGATGAACGGACAATTGAAAAAATTGAAAGTTTTGAAGATATTAAGAATGCCAAAATGCTTTCGTATATTGATAGACCGACAGCATCTTCACAACTTTCACAAGGTATATGGAGAACATACAAGTTTGCAGCACAGGAGATAGCAGTTTTACAAAAATCTTTGAAGCGTAGAGAGGCTTATTTTAAAATGCAGGGACCATCATCTTTGCCGCTTGATCGTGCATCACAGCTTATGCAGTGGGATATCGGTTATGGAAAATTCAGCGGAGGCCTTACATATAGACCAAAGCTGGATATCTCATATACTATTGATGAAGCTAAACTTGATTTAGTATCTGCTGCTGAGTTTACATTGAACGAAGAGAACGTAAAAGAGAAAGCACTCAATGCCGGGTATAATAAAAACAGCCTGCAGAACTATGCATGCATGGAGTTTGATCTGACAAATTTACCAGATACTCAAAATATTGTTGTATCAAAAGCATATATAGAGATAGAAGCACAAAAAATCGTTTCAAAAAGTAAAAGTTTGCGATTTCATATTGAGATGGTTGAACCGATTGAGGGTGAACTCACATATGAAAAAATTCAAAACCGTAATGTCATCGAGAGAATAGGTTATGATGTCAGCCTGTCTGATTTGGAAGAGTCAAAAAAACAACGATTTGTTTTTGACAGATATACAATAAATGAGATGATTGAAATCAATCAGGAACTTAAAAAAGTTTTATTTGTTATCTCTGCATCAACAAATAAAGAGAGTGTTGCATCCGAATATGTCAGTTGGCTGGATTCTAAACGAATAAATAGACCGCAGCTTACACTCCAGTATATTAAAAAACGTAAAAATCCTCCAAAGCGGATAGAGAATTTACGTTACAGTTTTGAAAATGGAGTGATTAAACTTGAGTGGGATAATCCAGACGATGATGATTATCAAGGTGTCATTGTTGTGAAAAATCCTTTTAAGGTACCATGCTCTCCATATGATGGGCAAAAGCTCTATGGTGGTAAAGATAATTATACTTATGACAGTTTTGGAGATAGAGAAATACATAAATATTATGCACTTTTTTCGTATGATAATGTCCCGAATTTTTCAGAACCAACTTTTCTTGAAATTAATATCTAGAAATTAATAAAACATTAAGTAATTTTTCTCTATAATTCCCATCCACAAACAGAGAGACCTAAAGTTTAGGTTTAGAAATTACTGTTTGAGATCATTGAAAACTAAGCAAGTAAGAGACTAGGAGTAACTACCTAAG
>JALVXQ010000341.1 GCA_027038255.1 Sulfurimonas sp.
GTAATTATACCATGCAGTTTTGGAAGGGCTGGTATGAGAGCAAAAATATTATGGTTGTCTTGACTCTTAATGTAGATTTTTGTTACAATAATATTGCTCATGTAGCTTTGGAAGGGCTGGATAATATGAGCGTTGGTTTCTGCCTACCAACAAATGTACTTATTGTTAGCTTGCCTAACAACCTGAGTGCATAAAAAGGCAGAATTAAAACTCTATGATTGTTTGACAACCATACTTTAAACTTTCATCGCTTTTGCTATATTCATAATTTACAATCATCTCCATTCTATCAAACTGCCTGTCTGTAATTGTCAACAGTCGTACTTCACCATTTTTGGGAGAAAGGCTTTTAACCTTGTCTATACGATCTTGTACTTGATGCGTACCTCTAACCTGTGCAATATAAACTGAATATTGCATCATAACAAAACCTGCTTGCATTAACTTACGTCTAAAAATCGTATATTGTTTTCTTTCTCTTTTTGTCTGTGTCGGTAGATCAAAAAAGCAAACAATATACATGTATTTTCCTATTGGGGCATGATGCATAATGTATCCTCAAGATAACAATCATTCTGATGTAAAATTGCTTCTCTAAGCCCCCGCATACCAATGCGTATTGCTTCATCAAGAGAAAAAGATCGTCGCTTTGAAACGATAAATACCCTTTCATGCAAAATGGATAAAGCCAACTTTTTATGCTCTATCATTAAAAAAGAATCAATATTTTCTGAAATTTCATCAATATTTTCGGAAAAAAGCTTATCCGCCACCCACCTATATGGTTCAATCATATCGTCCGATAAAGCGAAAACATTATAATCTCTGCGATGGAAAAGTGAAAAAAGAGGCAACATTCCATTTTCGGATATAGCAGAAGAGATTCGTGCCCGTATGATTGCATAAGTATAGTTCAAAAAAGAGTTCATTGTATCATTAGGGTCACCATATACTTTTGGTATACGATTAAAATTTTCATTATCAACCAGTCTTTTCCAGTAATATTTAGCCCATGACCCCTCTACTCCCAAAAGCGAAGCCGTGCTTTTAGCTTTCAGGGCTTGTTCTTTCATCACTTCAGACTGCTCTTTTTCATTGATCAAAAGTCCTTGAGTTTGTATCTTATAGCTTATGATTTTTTTCCAAAAAGTCAATTTTTCTTTCTGTGTCATTTTTGATTGAGCTGTAACAATACGCCCTATCCGATGATGACTGCTATAAGGATTGGCAAGTTGAAGACAGGGCATATGGTCTTTGGATGATGTAAGCACCAAGGGAATATTATGCTTTGCAAGAACCTCAAGCACTCTACCTGATACATTAAAATCATAACTATCAATCAAAATAAAATTTATATCTTCCACACGAAAATGTGCAGGAAGCTGGTTATCTTTTTGTATTGAAATCCTTTGATTGTCTATACTGAGAGTAAGATGGTGCTTGTTGCTTAGATAAAGACTTCTCCAGCCCATTGTTTTTACTTCTTCTTTGCTTCTTCGTGACAATGCGGATTTGTTCGTTTACCGTTAATATGACCATCTTTGACAAAAACCTCAAGTCCAAAATTTTTAGCGGTTATATCCGGAGTGATTCTTTCCTTATTTTTTAAAGATCTATTTACCGGGGTAAGTTCAATAGTTTCTTGTTTTTCTTTTGCGGAATATCCTATAAGATAAAAGTATCCACATATTTTTGATGTCTTTACATACAATAGAGAGTATCTGTAGGCTTCAGCAATAATGTTTTCTTTGTCAATCTTGACTTTTTGTTTTCTTAGTGCAGGATGGAATTTGATAGCACTAATCGAATCAATTTCTTTTCCTCTGTTTATTTTTTTTGTTTTGTAAAAAATTAGTTTTTCAAAACCGCTTGCAGGAACAAAATAATGTTTTTTGGCTAAAACTGCATGTTTCTCCTTTGGATTACGTGGCAACTCTTGATATGTCTTTCCACGGTATTTTTGAATTGCACGTCGATAGACAATCCTACTTTGATCTTTATACTCGTCCACAAAACTTTTTACTTTATCGGAAAAATTTTCAATCGTCGGATAGAGTTTTTCTTTAGCGATCCAAATCAGGTCTTTATCTTCTAAATACGCTTGCTTCAAAAAGGTGACATAATGAGTCAAGAACGAACGATCAAAGTTTAACATTACAAGGGCATCAACCGCATGGTTATCGTAATATTCTCTTCGTTTTTTATACCAAGGCAGCCAACCTCTTCTAAAAATCGAAGTCATTTTTCCCGTTACCGGAAGTATCTTTTCACGGTACTGTGCAAGCGAAAGTTTTTCATCTACATTGAAGTCATATTGATCCACCAATAGATCCATAATAACTTTTATACTCGCATCCTGCACTCCTTTCATGCGTTGATCCATGCTATGTATGCGGTTTTCAGCATCTTTTTTGATCGTCTCTTTTTCTCGCTTTTCAAAAATATGTTTCTTTTTAGTTTTTGATAATTTCATATCCTTAATATTTTCTTTTAATGTTTCTTCTGCTGCTTCGAGAGTATAATTTTTAGAAACAAGATATTGAATTGGTGTCATATCTTCTTTATCCGACTGATTTACTGCCTTGTCCATCAACATCTTATTTTCAAGCCTATTGTCATGTATCCATGTTTGGGGGATAATGTGGTCGGTATTTGTCCTATCTCCTTCGATAGCTGCCTCTAAAGAAATTGGGTTGCCGGTCAAGATACATTTTGCTTCTTTGCCTCCAAATTTTAACTCACCACCCTGTTGTACAAAAAGTTTTAACCGCTCTCTTGCTTTTTTTGCAGGTTTAACTTGATACTTTTCAACATACTTGTTTAATACCTCCTCTATTTTTCGATTTAACTTTTCATTATCTTTAATTTTGTTTACTACGTCTTCTTTTTCTCTCTCACTTAAAATCGCGCGTGTAGTTTCCAAAACAATACGGTCGGCATTTCCATATTTTTGCACAAGACGATTAAATAAAAATATAAACTCCTCTACTACTTTATTTTGAAATGGATTGTTAATACCTCTAAGTTTTTGTTGGCTTTTATACAACTTGTAACTCAACGATTTACGAAAATGGCGTTTAACATTGACAAGGGCATCGGAATATTTCATAACAAGTGCTTCCTGAAAACTTTTGCCTTGCTCCAATCCTTCCTGTATAGCTCGATATGTTTCATTGTTGCATGGTGCAGGTTTACCGGGGCTTGAAAGTGCTAACATTTCTATATCATTTTGCGTGTGCTCTGCAATACCGTGTTTATCCAATATCTTCTGCAACATCTCTTTCAGTGTATCGGGATCGCGGTAACACAACATCTCAAATTCTATCTCATCCCTTAAAGCTTCATCTTGCATGAAAATATTACGAAAAGATTCGGACATATCAAAAAGTCTTCTATGCCCCGGTAAACGCAAAGCTATTGATTTATCATGGGCATCTTCACTTTTGTGGGCAAAGTTTTTATGTACGAGATGCTTATCTTTGAGTGACTTATCTTGCTTTTTTATGCCTGAAATTAGCTTTTTAACCGTAATCTCTCCGCTTGCATTATCTTTAGATAAATTAACAACCAAATTGTAATATGTATCAAAATCAATGCCCAATTCAGATAGTCGAACCTCCTTCGAGCTACTTTCATCCTTCACAAGAAATAGATCGAAGTATCTCTCTTTTATACGTGTTATTTCGGCATCTATTGAGCTTTGCGGGTGTCGCTTTTTTCCTGTTCCAGACAAACAAAGCCCAATTTTATCCGAAAGCGATGGGTGATGACCTTTAAATGCCACTATTGTTCGATATTTTTTCATAAACTCTTCAGAAAAAATAGGTGACTTGTTGCCTATTTCTCTTTGAAAAGATGCAATCTTCTCTAATGAATCGACAACATATTCATTCTTCAAAAGCAACTCATAGCCTGTTAATTTTTTCTCTATTTTTTTGTAGTCCTCTTTGGAGAATATTTTTTTTAATTTTTTATTGGTGTAGGGAAACTTCCTTTTATCCAACTCGGGTAAAATTTTTTTTAAACCATTTACAACTTCTTCTCTCCGCTGAGACAATGCAACAAACCAAGTTTTTATCTTATAGTCATCATTACGATTTGGCATCGATTGATAAATTTCTTCAATTTTGGAAAGAGCTTTTTTGATTTCACCCTCCTCTTTGTCTTTGCTGTTTTTGCTTTTTTTAAATTCGACTTTCTTTCGCATATCTACATAATGTCTTCGTTTTGCAAATCTATACAAGATCTGAACAAATTCCTTAGGATCAATTTTTTCTTTATGTGACTGCCGTAATTTCTCCCACATTTTATTTTTATGTGACGACTTCTTCAAATATTTTTCCAACTCTTTTTTTGATGAAAACAAACCAGTTTCAACTATAAGATCTTTAATCGTTTCTCGTCGTGCTTTTTCACTTTTTTTCCTATTTTCTTTTCTGCGTAATTCTGCATATTCTTTTTCATAATTTTCATGTTCAAACCCATACACGCCGGTATCAATTTGACTATCTAACTTGACCCCCCATCCATGGAACGCCCAACCGATATCAAAACTAAACACCATTTCTGTTTTTTTCATTCTTCCCTCCAAAATTTTTCTCATCCATATTTTACCCAACTTTAAAGATACTCACCCAAAGCCTCTCCCACGGCTCTTTTTCCATATGAAAATAGCGCACTTGGGCATTTAGACTGACACCGCTGTCCATTAATGAAGCGATGATTCGGCTATTTGCCTTTGGGATATACCCAACCTTTTTTTCTCCTCCATAAACTGCTACAGCATACTTGTCGTAAAGATTATCAGCTTCCCTTTGCAGTCGCAATGGCTCTTTTGGAACAAAGTGCCGGTCTGCACATTCAGCATATTGAAGCCCGGCAACTTTGAGTGTTATCAGTTTGGTTTGTACTGTTGTTTCTTTTGAATGCATTTTTGCCGTAGTCGCAAAAAATGCCGATACCGTTGCTATATGTTTTAAAAATACTCTTCTTGATAACATAACAACATCATACCACAACCACCCGGACAATTATTTGTCCATTTCACCCATCTCCCGTAAAAATTTCTCCACATCCTCTCTCAAACCATCTCTTAACGACCTTGGTTCAATGATGTGCAAGTGAGGCAGCCAGTTCTTCACTTCAGGCAGAAGTTCCATAGGGTGGGTGATGGTATAGACAAACTCGGCAGTGCCGTCGCTATGAGGCATGTCGAGTTGTTGGGAAGGGTGGAGGGGTACCTCTTTGAGGTAGCGGGTGGCGTAGGCAGAAGCGTAGATGCGTACTATGAAAGGTTTGGCATCGTCACTGCTCCAGATAGAGGCGCGGCGGTTGGCTTTTTCTATCTCCTTTGGGGTCAAGTCTTGAGGTGTGTTGGCAAGGAGGGTAAAATCTCTGATCTTCAAAAAGTCAAAGGGGCGTACCTGTGCAGTAGTATCCTCTTTTGCCAGCAGATACCATTTACCTTTGGCGGTGTAGAGCTTGACAGGAGAGACCGTCTTTGTCGTGGTGATGCTACGGTTATTGGTGTAGACAAATCGGCACTTACACCCCTTTTCTATGCTCTCTATGATCGATTCGGCAATCTGTCTGTCTATGCCGCTGTAGGCAATGGCAAATGAAATCAGCGGTATCCCCTCCCCGCTGCCGCTGCCAAGACACTCGA
>JALVXQ010000342.1 GCA_027038255.1 Sulfurimonas sp.
GGAGAGTAAATGTAAGTGCATGTCCAATGTGTAATCGACCTGTAACATTTGGAGGCGGCATCATAATTGAAAAGTTTTTATCTTCTTCCTGAATAGCTCTGTTGCCATCTACTTCGAAGTACTTTCGCTCTTCCCAAATTTTATAATATTTGTTTTCTGTCTCTTGTGGATTGTATTTGTTCTCTGACATTTTTAGACCTTACGTGAACTTTAAAATTTCGCGATTATATCTAAAAAGAGGTGAGGGTTTGCTTATGAGGTACGGCTTAGATGCCTGTAACCCTCTTTTTTATCTGAATTTTGTCTTCATACATGATTTTGTCTGCTTCTTCTATAACTTTACTAAGCTCATCATTACTGTTGAAATGTGTCAAACCAAAAGAGAAACTCACTCTGAATGTAGCATTGTGTGCTTTTAATTTTTTCTCAATGACATCTTCTCTAATTTGGTGAAGACTTTTTTGCGCTTCATTCAAAGAGTAGCTGTCTGAAAATATAATAACAAATTCATCACCGCCGTATCGTACAACATGATGACGTGTTTTTCGCAGTTCATTGGCAAAAAAGATGAGAACTTTGTCACCGATGATATGCCCATATGTATCATTGACTTCTTTAAAGTAGTTCAAGTCAATCATGGCAAGCATACCTGCTTTTTTGAAAGTTCTTGTTTCCTCATCTATATAGGTGTCATGAAACCATTTTCTATTGTAAGCGTGAGTTAATTCATCTTTATAGACCGATGCTTTTAATTTTTCAATCTCTAAACGCAAGGCTTCTGTCTCTTTGAGAATTTCTTGCAGCATAGATGCATCTTTTTCTTTAATGGCGTGAATAGCTTTGTCTGTGCTTGAACTTAATTTATTGGCATTTTCCCCTGCTCTTGTCTGCAACTCACGCAAAGAGGAGCACTCCTCTTGGATAATATCATGAGAAATTTCTAGTTCATCATCTAAACCTTGATTGTGCTCGTGTGCGATTTTAGAAAAGAGAGAGGCATAAATGGTCGGTGTGACAACATCCATCTGTGTAATAGTATCTCTTATTTCATTTGTTATGATTGTTAAAGTCTTTTTATCTTTATCCATCCCATCATTCTAACATTTTTATCTTTAGATAGATACTTCTTAGGCTTTAAATCTAGTAATTTACTTTCATAAATGTGTTTAATCGTAAGCTTTTTGTCCATCTTTTTTTTAACTTTTTCAAAAGTTTTAGTCTCAGCAATCTGATATTTAGACAATTGTGTAGTCGTCTTTTTTGAAATCTTCTAATTTTTACTGTCCAATTTGTTGCAGTATTAGATTGTCAATTTCTTTTTCTGTTAGATTTTCTAGCTTACTTTTATCATAAATGTAGAGAAGGTGTAGTTCATTATCTATTATTGCAAGATAGCTGATAAGTCTATATCCAGCACTTTTACCTTTGTTCTTATCACTGTTTTTCACTCTCACTTTAAAAACATTTGATTTAAGTTCTATGCCTAAATCTTCTTTTGAGTCTATAGAGTTTAAAAAATTGTCAATGTCTTTTTGGAGATGTCTATATTGTTTGGAAAGTTTTTTATGAGCTTTTCTATAAAGCTCTTGTTCGATTACTCGAAGTTTCATTAAACATCATTAATCTGAATGAACTTATCTGTTTTGTGACCACTATTTTTTAGGTCGAGACTGAACTCTTTTAAATCATCTATAATCTGATTTTCATCATCATTGTAACTTTTAATTATTTTATAATCTTTTATTAAATTATCTTTTTTAAATACATCTAACAGCTCTAAAAAAATATTTGATTTCAAGTCATTTACACTTAATTGAAGTTGCATGATTTTTCCTTAGATTTTAACTATCACTATTATAACAAAACTTATATAAATAAGTTGGTAGTGTCATAAATCTTCTGTAAATTCAAAAATTAGCTATTATTTTTAAAAAGGGGCTTTTAGTTGAAATGTTCGTTTAGTGTTTTTGTTTATTGATTTTTCAAAAAAACTGTTAAGAAAAAATATCCTGTTGAGATATCAAACGAGTTGCTGTAATTAGCACACTTTAATAGTTACAAGGTATAATTCCGCATGCCTTTATCTCGTTTAAATGAAGAACAGCATGCTGCTGCAACTTCAACAGCCAATCAAAACCTCATTATCGCTTCCGCCGGAACTGGAAAAACTTCTACAATTGTTGGAAGAATTGCGCATCTGCTGAATTCCGGTGTGCAGCCACAAGAGATACTTCTGCTTACTTTTACAAACAAGGCTGCAGCAGAGATGGTGGCGCGTGTTGCGGAGTATTTTGGTGCTGATGTTGCCAAAAAAATAGATGCAGGAACCTTTCACGCAGTAAGCTACCGATGGCTGAAAAAACGAGATAAAAAAGTCGTCCTCAAACAACAGCGTGAGCTTAAAACATTGTTTCGTTCTGTCTTTGAAAAGCGTAGCTTTATGCACATAGATGCCGAAGTACAGCCCTATGGAGGCAACCATCTTTATGATCTGTACTCCTACTATCAAAACACAGAGCTAGAGAAAGATTTTGAAAACTGGCTGATTGAAAATTATCCGGAGCATGAGCTCTTTGCCCTGATATATGCTGATGTTGTGGATGAGTTTGAAAAACTGAAAAATGAGTATGGTTTTTTAAATTTTAATGACCTGCTTCTGAAATTCCGCACCATGGCAAATGAGAGTGATCTTGGATACAAAGAGGTGCTTGTCGATGAGTATCAAGACACCAATGCTCTGCAGGGGACACTCATCGATGCAATAGAGCCGCCATCTCTGTTTTGTGTGGGAGACTATGACCAGTCCATCTATGCTTTTAATGGTGCAGACATTACAATCATTGGCTCTTACACGACAAAATATCCTGCTGCTGTGGTACATACTCTGACAAAGAACTATCGTTCATCCATGCCGATTTTATCTTTGGCAAATAAGGTAATAGAGATTAATGAGCGCATATACCCTAAAAAGTTAGAGGTAACACGTAATTTTGATGCAGAGGCTCCCAAACTTTTAGCCTTTGATGAACTCTTTGATCAGTATCACGGTGTGGCAGATAAAATCTCTAACAGCACGACACCACATGAAGAGATAGCAGTCATCTTTCGTAACAACTCTTCAGCTGACGGCATCGAAGTAGGGCTGCGTGAGCTTGACATTGCCTGTAAACGTAAAGGGGGTACGAGCTTTTTTGATTCGCGTGAGGTGAAAGCCGTGCTTGACCTCTATACTCTGCTTGTCAATGAAGCTGATATGATGGCTTTTATTCACCTTTTTGAGTTTGCGCGCGGCATTGGAAGTGCCATGGCAAAAGAGCTCTATATAGCGCTTAAAGCATTAGGGCAGGGAAGTATGTTTTACGGACTCTATGCTCCTGATGAATCGATGAAAAATCCTTTTGAAAAACGTAAGCTCAACCATCAGCTCGGGCTCTTTGATGATTTTTTAGAGCTTGGTGCGGTAGGCAAATATGCCAAGCTAGGTTTTGAAGCGAAGTTTATGAAAAACCCGATTTTAAAACATCCTAAACTGACAAAAGATTCTGCAACTTTTTTACATAACTTTTATCTGCTTTTTCGGGATTTAAAAGGGATTAAGCAGCCGCGTACTATTGTACGAAAGATTGCCGATTCGGAGCTTTTTAAATACATTGCCGATTACCTCTCCACAAAACGTGCAACACTCAAAGACGGCAGCATAGATGAGAAACAAAAAGAAGAATCCAACATCCGCATCAACAGAAAAATGCTGCTGTTGCAGGAGCTTGCAAAGCCTTACAGTGAACATGACCGCTTTTTAAATGCGATGATACTCGGCTCATCAGACCTCACGCAGGGTGAAGGGGTTAATCTTTTAAGTGTTCACGCAAGTAAGGGTTTAGAGTATAAAGAGGTCTATGTAGTGGATTTGATGGATGGACGTTTTCCAAACCGTAAGCTGATGCAGCGAGGTGGAAGTCTTGATGAAGAGCGCCGTCTTTTTTATGTTTCTGTGACCCGTGCAAAAGATATTTTGTATTTGAGCTATGCAAAATATGACAAGATTAAAAAGCAAAACTTCCTGCCAAGCCAGTTCCTTTATGAAGCCGGGCTTGTCGCTAAAGATGAAAACTACA
This sequence comes from Sulfurimonas sp., assembly GCA_027038255.1. Classification (GTDB taxonomy): domain Bacteria; phylum Campylobacterota; class Campylobacteria; order Campylobacterales; family Sulfurimonadaceae; genus Sulfurimonas. Next base: position 4,116 of record JALVXQ010000342.1, read on the forward strand.
GAGCTTTAGTGATGAAAGAGGCGGACAAAGAAGAGGACTAAGCCTCAGCTCTTAGTTTTCGCACCTCTGTAAAGTAACTGTGTCCCAAATAGATGACATAAAAAACAGATGCAAAGAAGATGACAAAAGGAATCAGAGAGAGCAGATAGAGTCCTAGTGTCTTGAGTCTGAGCGTAGAGCCGTAAAAGAAACGTATCTTCATATCTTCCTCTTTTGTACAGATACTTGAGCTGACATCATAGGTCATCATCTTATGAAAGAAGTAATAGAGCGGCAGATTAAATGCGATGACATTGACAAGCGGAATGAAGTAGAGCGGAATGAGAACGAAAAAAAGCCCTATCATAATAAATATCCATTTGAGTGTTAAAAACATTGCTTCAAAGGCGTTTGAGAAGCCTATCATTGTGACATCCTGATAGTGTCTGCGCTGAACTTCCTGCAAAATCATATGTGTCAAAAATCCAATAACAATCAGTGCAACGAAAATAGAGAGATAGAGCGTTAAAAATCCACCGATAGTGTAGACCAAAAATGATGCTATCCAAGAGGTAAGGGCAGAGCTCATTAAAAATTTAATGATGGCTGTCCCTTGCAGTGTTGCTGCAAAACTGTCTGTGTGGGGAATGCCATTTTGTATGGTCGTTTGTGTGGAGTTGATGTCTAAAGTGCCGAGCTGGTCAAGTCCGATGCCCGCAACAATAAAAAAGAGAACATAAAGCAGTATCATACTCAGTACAAATGGGAGTATGGAGTACTGCAGCATTTTTGCCGTGAAGAGATCTTTTATACTTTTGCTAAGTATTCCTGTTTCATCATTCATCTATAAATTTTCCTCTATGAGTTGAAATGCTTTTTGTGTATCGTTTTCATCCATCTTTCCTGATTTATAAAAAAGAAGCTTTCCATTTTTGTCAAAAATAAGAATGTTAGAAGCATCATCACCGACTGCCCACTCTTTTACAAGAACCTTGTGTTTATCTTTGACATAGACGGTTTTTGGAAACTCTTTTTGTTTGCCTTTGAGTATAGATTCTATAATGAAGTTTGGCTTCCAAGTAGCAGCGAGATTTATAATTGCTATACTTCCAAAAGCCCCTTTTTTTCTATACTCTTTTTTCTTTAAAGCCTGTGAAAATGCTTCATTGACATCTTTTTCATCGGGATCGATATAAAACATGACATAGACCTTCTCTTTGAGCATATCTGAGTTCCATGCTTTGCCATCTTTGACGAGTCCGCCGTTTTCACCTGAAATGACAACATTCTTTGGTTTTTCGCCGACTGTAACAGCGAAAAGATTTATTGTAGCTAAGAGTGCTACGAGCCCTATTTTTATTTTCATATTTTACTCCATAATTTTTGATTGAGTTTTAACTCTTCTACTACACCGGTTGCAAGATGCAGGGTTGCCACATACTCCATTGCTATTTTATAGTTTAAAAGTGAACGAAACAGAGACGGTTCGAACATATCGTCATTATATTCGATGGCCATATAGATTTTGCCTCGAGTGAAAGAGATCTAGAG
>JALVXQ010000343.1 GCA_027038255.1 Sulfurimonas sp.
TCTCCAAAATATATGTCGAGAGTATAGCCTCATTAATCTAAAATTATAGTAAGAGTAGGTAGTATCTTTTTATGAATTATATGCATGTTACTTTAGAGAAATTAAAAAGTCATCAAAATGTTTTTTTAACCGGTGGAGCAGGGGTTGGAAAGACTACAATTACACGAGAGATTATTGCAGAGTATGAAGCAGAAGCAAAAAAAGTGGCTAAACTTGCTTCTACGGGAATGGCTGCGACACTCATCGGCGGGCAGACACTGCACAGTTTCTTAGATCTTGGCATCGCTTCTGACATGCAGGAGTTACAAAAAAATGGTAAATTTGAGATAAAAAAGAAGATTAAAAAGCTCATCGGTGCTATGGAACTCATCGTCATTGATGAGGTTTCTATGGTGAGTGATGCACTCTTTGAGATGATAGAACTTCGTCTCACGCAGGGTGAATTTTCCGGCTCCCTCCTGCTCGTAGGTGATTTTTTGCAGCTGCCTCCTGTTGTACGCGGGTATGGTGAGGTAAAGTATGCTTTTGAGTCTGCCTCATGGCAAAATTTTAATTTTGAGACTGTGGAACTCACGCATGTTTACAGAACCGATGACAGTGCCTTTATAGAGCTTCTGCATGCCGTTCGTTTTGGGCAGATAGATGAAAATGTTCACAACCGGCTCAATGCATTTATAAAACCACTGCCAAATGATTTAAGCCAGTTTAGCTTTTTGTTTGGAAAAAATCTTTCCGCTTCACACCATAATAAAAAGGAGCTTGAACACATCGAAGGGGAACTTTTTACAAAAGAAGCACAGATAATCAAACATCAAAAAACTACAAGCGACAAAGAGGTAGAACGGTTTATGGATGATGCCAGAATAGATAAAAATCTGGAGCTTAAAATCGGTGCGCCTGTTCTCTTCTCACGCAATGCCTGGAACTATTTTAATGGGGAGCGGGGTGTTGTTGTCAATGTTGATGCAAGTTATGTGTATGTAGAAAAAAGTGATGGAAAAGTCGTCAAACTGGAGAGTGTTGCGCAGAGTAAAAGTCTCTGGAGGGAAAAAACACTCAAAGGCAAGAAAGAGATGGTAGAAGAGAATCTTTTTAGTGTCTACCAGTACCCGATAAAACTCGCTTTTGCCATTACCATCCACAAGTCACAAGGTATGAGCATCGAAGATCTCATCATAGACACCAATGAAATTTTTGCTCCTTCACAGTTTTATGTGGCACTCTCACGGGCATCTAATCCGAAACGACTCACACTCATTGCTCCAAGAAAACAGTGGTATGAGCTTGCCTTTGTCAATGAAAAAGCGATGCAGTTTGTCAAAGAGGGAAGATGCTGAAAAAAACTGACAGTGGCATTTTATTTATGCTCGGCTCTGCTCTTATCTCTGCTTTTAACGGAGCGATTACAAAAATACTCTCTGAAGATATCTCTGCACTTGAGATTGTCTTTTTTAGAAATCTCATTGGTATTTTCATCATCTTGTATGCACTCAAACATACACCGCCAAAATTGACAGGTGGGAAGATTCATCTGCTTTTTACACGTGGACTCTTTGGTTTTATGGCGATGATTCTGTTTTTTTACACCATTACAGTTATTCCTTTGGGTGAAGCGATAACGCTGAACAAAACCTCCCCATTCTTTGTGACGATACTGGCATTTTTTCTTCTGCGTGAGCATCTGACACTGAAAACTTTTCTCGCTTTAATCATCGGTTTTGTAGGGGTTGTCTTTATTGTTAAACCTTTTGGTCTTACATTTTCCTATGCCCACTTTTTAGGGATACTCGGCGGTTTTTTTGCTGCAGCTGCCTACACAACGATAAAAAAGATAAAAGACATTTACGATTCTCGTGTTATTGTGCTCTCTTTTGTAGGCATCGGAACGCTGCTGCCGGCACTGCTGTTTGTACTCGCACCTTACGTTACAGCACCGCAGGCTATCGCCTTTTTATTTCCAAAGTTCATACTGCATTTGAGCTTCTATACCTGGGCATTAATCGCTCTTATGGCCTTTATATCAACGCTTTCACAATGGCTTTTGACAAAAGCATACTCTGCTAAAAATTTAAGTGTAGTGGGTGTCATCAGCTACACAAATATTCCCTTTGCCATTGGTTTTGGAGCACTTTTAGGCGATAAATTTCCAGATGCGATGACCTTTACAGGTATAGGACTTATAATTTTTGGGGGACTTTTAGTAAGTAAAAAATAACATTTCAGAATATCTATAGTTTTAAAAGAGTAAAATATGTTTAGATGAAAAATTTGAAAAACTCTGATATCTCCATAGAAGATATTCCCTCAGATGTATTTATTTGTAGATTGGTGGATGATGTATTCATTATTATCGACAGTAATGAAGCCGCACTGCGCTCAATGGCAAGACCAAAAGAAGAAGTAGTAGGGAGTGATATTCTTGAATTGATTGAAGAGATTAAAGAGTCAAATTTTAGAGATATTCTTTATGAAGCGCATGCTTCCTCACGCAGCATAGATTTTGATATTCCCTGTTTTATTTATGATAATCTCTGCCGATGGCATAAAGGGAGTGTGAAACGGCTTTTTAATGGAGATTTAATACTTTTTTATAAAAATATTGAACGCGAAAAGGATCTGGCACTTGAAGAGGTGCAAGCGAGACTTGAACTTGTGAGTGAAGCACCCTATGTAGGTCTTTGTATTTTTAATGAAGAGCGTTTTTTTTATGCAAACAAAGTTTTACAAAACATGCTTGGTTACTCTTTTGAAGAGCTAAATCAAATTACCCCTATAGCGCTCATTGATAAGGAAAATGAAGAAGAGTACAAAAGTAATCTCAGTAAAAGAGTAGAAGGAAATCGTTTTACAACAGCATACATAGACGCGAAAATAAAAAGAAAAGATGCAGAAGAAATTTGTGTGCGTTTGTGTGTACAGACTATTGATTACAGGGGAGAGCATGCAGCATTAGCAAGTGTTGTGGATATAACAAAAATTGTAGCTCAAGAACAGAGAACAAAACGTTTGTCTCAAGCTCTGGAGCAGACAGATGATTTATTGCTCATTACTGATGTACAAGGGTATATTCGCTCCGTAAATAAAAGATTTTTAGATAAGTTCGGCTATGAAGAGCAGGAGCTCATCGGTCAACAGCCAAATATATTGAAATCCGGCAAGCACAGTAAACGATTTTATAAGCGACTGTGGGAAACACTACTTTCGGGAAAAATATATAAAAATACACTTATTAACAAGACGAAAAAGGGAAAATTTGTCTATCTTGAAACGACCATTACTCCAGTTTTTGACAGAAGTGGTGAGATTGAGAGCTTTGTCTCTACCGCAAAAGATATCACATATCAGATCAAAACAAAAAAAAGATTGAAAAACCTGGCGATGGTGGACACGCTGACGAAAATTTTAAATCGATACGCGATAGACAAAGAGATAAATTATCACCTGCTTTTGGCAAAGAGGTATGAAACGCCTTTTGCACTGTTGATGCTCGATATTGATTATTTTAAAAATATTAATGATACATATGGGCATTATATTGGTGATGTTGTGCTGAAAAAGAGTGTTAAACTACTGAAAAAAAATATCCGTAAAATAGACAAAATTGGACGTTGGGGCGGAGAAGAGTTCATTGTAATTTTGCATAGCACATCTGAAGATGAGGCAATGAAAAAGGCAGAAAAATTACGACAAATAGTCGAAGAGAATCTCATTAATAAAAAGTATCGCATTACCTTGAGTATCGGTGTCAGTTTATTTCAAAAAGAGGATACAAGAGACAGCTTGATTAACAGAGCAGATAATGCGCTGTATGAAGCAAAAAAGAGAGGGAGAAATTGTGTTGTTATTCAATAAAAAAGTGCTTATCGCGGCTTGTGTTACAGTTTTGTACTTGAGCGGATGCGCATCGCATCAAGATAGTGGGTATTATGACAGAGCAAATAAGGCGAGTGAAAAAGCTTTAGATAAATTAGATAGAGAGTAGATGAGCATGATGCTCATCTAAAAGAGTTCTTATAACTCTGATTCGTGTTTTGCCAAGTACTCAGCAACACCTTCAGTGCTTGCTTTCATACCTTCGTCACCTTTTTGCCAACCGGCAGCACATACTTCACCAAATTCATCAGTAAATTGTTGTGCATCAATCATTCTTAACATCTCATCAACATTACGTCCAAGAGGAAGGTCATTGACAACTGCATGACGAACAATTCCGTTGTTGTCGATTAAAAATGAACCACGAAGTGCAACAGCATCATTTAAAAGTACATCATAATCACGTGCGATGTTCTTAGTAAGGTCTGCTACAAGTGGGAAGTTGATACGGCCAATTCCACCTTTTTCAACTGGAGTCTCTCTCCATGCAAAGTGAGAAAATTGTGAGTCAACAGAGATACCTACAACATTTACACCACGACTTTGAAACTCTTCATGTCTGTGAGAAAATGCAATGATTTCTGATGGGCAAACAAAAGTAAAATCGAGTGGATAAAAGAAAACTACTGTTCCTTTTTCACCATAATTTTCACTTAACGTGAAATCTTCAACGATTGAACCATCTGCTAAAACTGCAGTAGCTGTAAAATCCGGAGCTGGGTTTGTTACTAACATATTATATGTCCTTGTATTGTTTTTTTATGTCAGGATTTTATCTAAAGTATAGTAATAAAGTTCTGAATGTTGAGGGTAAGTCAAATGTATTAAAGAAAAGTTTTATATTTTTAGATATAATTGCGACGATTTATGGAGCGAAGTATTATCACTTAGACTCTGTACTTCAATAAGGAAAATCGATGACGAAAGAGTATATATTTACTTCAGAGTCTGTAACAGAAGGGCACCCTGATAAGATGGCAGATCAAATCAGTGATGCAATTCTGGATTATATTATTGAAAATGATAAAAATGCGAGAGTAGCGTGTGAGACTCTCGTGTCTAATGGTTTTTGTGTAATTGCAGGCGAACTGAAGACTACGGCGTACGCGCCAATGCAAGAGATTGCAAGAGAAGTTATCCAAAGTATTGGATATACAGATGCAACATATGGGTTCGACTACCGTTCTGCGGCAGTTTTAAATGGAATTGGTGAGCAGTCGCCTGATATTAATCAGGGTGTTGATCAGGCTGGCGGAGAGACAGGAGCCGGTGATCAGGGCTTGATGTTTGGCTATGCCTGTCGTGAGACAGATGTTCTTATGCCGCTGCCTATTCATTTAGCGCACCGTTTGACACAAAGATTGGCTTATGTTCGTAAAGAGGGCATAGTCCCTTATCTGCGTCCTGATGGAAAAGCACAAATCAGTGTGAAATATATTGATGACAAACCCGTTTCTGTTGAGACTATTGTTATCTCTACACAACACCATGAGGGTATCTCTCAAGATCTAATTCGAGAAGATATGATTCAAGAGGTGATTAAAGAGGTGATTCCTGCTGAGATGTTGAGTGATGAGACAGTATTTCACATCAATCCAACAGGAAAATTTGTAATCGGCGGACCGCAAGGTGATGCAGGTCTTACAGGTCGTAAGATTATTGTTGACACGTATGGCGGAAGCTGTCCTCACGGCGGTGGAGCATTCTCAGGAAAAGATCCGAC
>JALVXQ010000344.1 GCA_027038255.1 Sulfurimonas sp.
GTGTCCTTTATTTGGTACCAAAAAACCTGTCCCAATCCTGTTGAGTTTGGACCAAGCACGGGTTTTCCCCACCCTTTTGGAATACTTACCGTGGAGAGTCTCTCACTCACCAGCTGTCTTAAGAAGTATATATCCATATCATCATCAAAAAAGACAGAGACATAGGAGAGTCCAAAGATAGAATTTGAGAGTATCAGTTTTACGCCTGCCATTCCGGAGAGTGCTGACTCTATGGGATAAGTGACAAGTTTTTCTATATCCTCTGCAGAATTTCCGGGACTCTCGGTAAAAACGACAACCTGTTTTGGTGTAATGTCTGGAAAGGCATCGACTGGAATATCTCTATAGGCCTTAAAGCCAAAAGCAGATATCACTATAAAAAGCACAAGTACAAGTATTTTATACTTGAGTGAGAGTTCTATGATTTTATTTAACATATTCCTCTCCTAATCGCCATCGCCAAGAGAAGACTTAAGCAGTGCTGATTTTACAAAATAGCTTTTACCGCTCACATACTCTTCTCCCTGCGCTAGTCCGTCAACGGCAACAAAATTTTCATCTAATGCAAGGATTTTGACGACCTTTATTGCATAAGGCACTGCTTCTTCCTCTTCTTTGGCAGTTTCATTTTCATTTGGCACAAAAACAACCCACTCATTATTAAAAAAACTGAGTGCCGATTTTTTGACAGCAAGATGTTTGAAACTTTTTCCAAAGTAGAGTGTTGCCTCCACATATGCGTCTATAAAAAGGTTGTCCACTTTTTCATCCACACTTGAGAGTACAATGACTCTTTGCGTATCTTCATCAACCTTAGGCATTATCTGCGTGATGTGTGTCTCTATCTTTTGCCCTGCATAATGTACAAATATCTTGTCACCGAGTTTCGCTTTTGTCGCATACTCGATTGGCAGATACGATTTTATGTAGTACGCCTGCTCTTTTGTAATGTTCACTATTGGGTCATTTTCACTCACAGAGGAGTGCAAAGGTTTTAAAAGCGCTGAAATTTTTCCGCCGCTGTGAGAGTAAAGCATATAGTTGGCTGTTGCCTGTGTGAGCTGTTTGGTATTGATGCCCAAAGTAAGCAGTTGCGACTCCAAAGCATTGAGTTGTGCAGCTATGGCACTTTTTTTAATGCTCTCATTGTTGAGTTGGGACATTGAGGTCATCCCTTTATCATAAAGCTTCTGCAGTGCTTCATAATTTTTTTGTGATGATGCCAGTTGCTTTTTCAGTGCAAGATAATCAGCTGTCATTTTAGAAACTAAAATAGACTCAATTAGTGCAATTTTCTGCCCTTTTTTGACTACCTGTGCCGGTTTTACGAAGTACTTCTCAAGATGCCCTGCAACAACTGAAGTAATGGCTTCTTGTGCATTTGAGAGTTGGATTACTTTTGCATTGAGCTTTTTTGACTCCGAAAAATCATGTACTCTGACTTGTTGTGTCGGTATCTCCATGGCAAATACGCTTGCGCAGAGAAGTGTTAGTGCTAATAAAATTTTATTCATTATATGCTCCTGTAAGGTAGTTATACCCTATGATATTTTTTTCTTTTTGTGTTTGAATCTCGATTAATTTCTCTTTTGTGCTAATCATCTGATTTTTTATGAGTTGCAGTTCAATAAGATTGATATTGGCTATTTTATAGCCATCTTCATACATAAGCAGCAGCTCATTTTGTGATGCCTGCAGCTCTTGTGTACTCTTTTGCAGTGCTGTAAGTTTTTCTATTAAGCGTACAATTTTTTTCAATGTAAAGTTGTTCGCACTCTCTTTTTGTTCATACAAAAATGCTTTTGTCTGTGCCTGAAGTTTAGCGATTTGCTTCTCCTCTTTTTTCGTATTAAAAACCACAAGAGGAATATTGACACCCACGCGGTAGATATCCTGGTCAGACTCTTTTTCAAATTCAGCACGCATATTAATCCACTCAAGCTTATTCGCATTGAGTTGTGCTTTTGCAGTGGCCACTTTTTTCTCTGCCGCTAAAAAAGCAAGTTCCGGGGAGCTCAAAGTTTTATCATCTTTTTTCAGTGTGAAACTGTAATCTGTCTCAATCGCTCTTTGCTGTTTCAGACCTGCAAATGCCAAGAGATTATAGTAAGCATCTGTTTTTGCAAGATCAAGCGTATTTACACTGTTGTCAATGCGCTTCACATCGAGTTTTGCCTGCAAATATTTTACCCGTGCAATCGTACCGTTCTCAAATCTCGCCTGAGATATTGCCGCAATCTTTTGTGAGATCGCAAGCTCTTCAAGTGCAAGATCTTTGAGTGTGACAAGACGCTTATAGGCCACAAAACGAAGAGACAAATTACGTATAAAAGCAGCTCTGCTTAGGCTCACGCTTGTTTTTGCACTCTGCTGTTGGCTCTGAGCAAGATTTTCTCTGTCATCACCTACGTCCCAGAGACGCAGCGGCTGTGTAAACTCTACACGAAAGCCGCTCTCATTCGAGCCTGCCCCATTTTGTGAGAACTGTGAAGCTTCAAGGCCTAAAGTAGGGTTTTTATAACGCGTTGTAATCTTGCTTACTGCTTGGGCACTTTGCACTTTTAAACTGTTAGCCTGCAGATAAGGGCTGTTTTGCAGTGCATCTTCTTTAAAATTTTCAAAGTCCTGTGCACAGAGTGTTAGTGTTGTTAGTAGTGGTATAAACCATATTTTTTTCATGAAATATCCTCATATATGTAAATTTTTGACAGAAGTCGGGGTTGGTTACAGTTATGAAAAAATAGGTGGTTTTAAGAAGTTGTTACGTGGGTTATAGTTGTAAATTTTTGCAGAGAATGCGGGTGTATGGGAAATATAAACAGTCTCGAGCACTATTTTGCACTCTTGTAAAATAAAAGCGGTATGAAAAGCAGCATGTATATGGCAGATATCACCATCTATATGCTCATCAATTGTAGAAAAATCATGTACATATTCACTTATGCCGCATTTATGAGTATCTAAAGCATCAATGACATACGCATGCAAAGTGTTAAAACTCATTGCAAGCAGTAAAATTGTTATAAACAGATTTTTTCTTTTCATGATTTCATTCTACCTTAATTAACACTACAACTTGCAGTTTCTTTGGCAAAATAGGGTTTTATCATATAATACATTACAAAAGACCACAATACAAAAGTTGATGTCCATGCGATGATTCCAAAGTTTTCATTCATGTGCACAAGCTCACTGACACTTACATCACGAAAAAGATAATCGAGTCCAAGTCCAAAAACAATGGAGCCGACAATGATAGTTCCCAAATAAATAGTGAGTGTTGTCGTTCCTAACATTTTCTTCACAACACCAATTGTTACCGTATTGGTCGCGGGTCCTGCACTTAAAAAGACAAAGGCCGCTCCCGGAGAGACACCTGCGAGCATCAAACCCGCAGCAATAGGCAGAGATGCTGTCGCACAGACATACATCGGTACTGCAATAGCGATAACAATGATGTATGAGAGCCAGTTATACTTCACTAAAATTTCACTTAAATTATCAGGTACGGCTACGGTAATCAATGCACCAAGAAGCAATCCAACCAAAAGAGGAGAGGCTATATCTTTTAAAAGTGTTCCAAAAGCATAAGAGAATGCCCGTGTTAAAAGGTTGCCTTTTTGCTCTTCACATGTACCACTGCAACAGCTTCCCTCACTGCAACTCTCCTCTTCTTGTTTTGGAGTTGCAACGGCTGAAAAGCCCATCGATGCATTTGGTGCAGTTGTCAGCGCTGCCATAGAGAAAGCGGCTTTTGGTTTCTCTTCTACTTCCTGCTCTTTTGCATACAAGTTTGTCAAGATTCCTGCAATGATGGAGATAATCATCGAGGTTACTACGCGATAGATGGTAAAAGCCCAGCCAAACATTCCATAGGTTGCCAAGATGGAATCTACTCCTGTAATAGGTGTTGAGATGAGAAATGAAAGGGTTGAGCCGTTACTTGCACCACTCTTTTTAATTCCTGCTGCCAAAGGAATTACCCCGCACGAACAGACAGGAAGCGGAATTCCAAAGATGGTCGACTTGATAACAGAGACGATGGAGTCATGTCCGAGGTGATTTTTTACAATGCTATCGGGAACAAGTTCATGCAAAAATCCTGCAAAAATAAGCCCAAACAAAATGTAAGGCGCCATCGCATTACTCAAATCAAGCAGTGCCGAGAAAAAAAGTGTTATATATTCCATTTTAGACCTAGTGTGTCTCTATCTTCACGGCGCCACATTTCGCACTGCCTTTTTTCATTGCACCGCCCCAGTTCCCTTTGTAGTTGTCATACAACCACGCAGCAACCGTTGCGCGCTCTTCTTTGCTTAAAGTTTTTCCAATTGAAGGCATTATTCCAAATCGCTTATAAGCATCGGCATCGGAGGTGCTTTCATATCGCTCTTTTTCATCTTGCGCATCATCTTCTCACGCATCGTCATTGGAAGCATAGAGTGCGCTCATCGTAATAAGAACGCCTAAAAATAACTTTTCCATAATCAAATCCTTTTATGCTATAATTCATATAACAGAATTGTTATATAATAAAACTTCAAAAGAGATTAGATGCACAGATTAGTTCAAACAGCCAAAATATTATCAGACATAAACAGAGTCAAAATCATCGCACTCATGCACAGAGAAAAAGAGCTCTGCGTATGTGAAATATGTGACACACTACAGCTCTCCCAACCCCTTGTTTCACGCCACTTAAAGCAGATGAGAGAAGCGAACATTGTACAAACACAGCAGAGTGGAAAATGGATCATATACTCTTTGCGTGAGAATGAAATAATAAACTGCATTTTAGCTACAATAAAAGAAGAGATAGTACAATTACCTCAGATAATATCCTGTGCGACAAGGTAACAAGAGATGAATTTAGAAAAATTTCCATTTTATGAAGAGTTAGATGACAAAGCCAAACAGTTTTTGCAGATGAGCCTCAAAGCCGTGAGTGTTCCCAAAGGCTCCATTCTATTTTTTCAAGGTGATGTCTGTGATGGTATCTTGTTTCTCACTTCGGGTGAAGTACGCCTCTACATGCAGTCAGAGGAGGCCGATGAGATAACACTTTATCATCTCAGTCCTGGTGAGCAGTGCATCGTAAATACCGCCTCAACACTCTCACAAACCGAAGCCATAGCCTCTGCGGTAACACTCACAGATATTGAAGGTTACATCCTTGACATGTACAGTGTGAAAGAGTTGGCACACAACAGTCTTGCTTACCAGAACTTTCTTTTTTCAATCTATACACTGCGTATGGGAGATCTTGCACAACTTGTCAATGACATTAAGTTTAAAAACCTTGACCAAAGAGTAATGGATTGGCTCCAGGCAAAAGAGAGCAAGGAGATAAAAACAACCCATGAGGCCATAGCAAATGACTTGGGCAGCTCACGTGAGGTCATCTCCAAAGTGCTTAAAAGTCTGGAAAATGACGGCATCATTGAACTAGGACGTGGTTTTATTCGGCTTATGTAACCAATGTTACAGACAAAAGTGACTGTTTGTCCTACAATATACGTACAACTCAACAAAAGGATACAAAATGTGTATTAATTTAGGAAAAGCAGACAGAGCAATCAGAGCGATTGCAGGTT
>JALVXQ010000345.1 GCA_027038255.1 Sulfurimonas sp.
CATCTTCATTGATTAAAACAGTGTAGGAGAGTTTGATGTCTTCTACTTCTCCATAGACATCATGTACGGTAATTGTGTCGCCTATCTTAAAGGGTTTCGTGACAATGAGTACGATGCCTGCTGCAAAGTTTGAAACACTTCCCTGCAGTGCCAGACCAGCTGTCAACGAAACTGCACCGAGTGCTGCGATGAAAGGCGCTATGGATATGCCGAGCTTTCCAAGAGCAAGTACCGCCATCATGGCTATGACCAAGAAGCGTATTAAATTAGCAGTAAACTTACTTACTGTTGCATCAAGATTTTTTTTCAGCAACAGACGCAGTGTGATTTTATGAATATATTTTGCCGCAATAATGCCAATAATCATAATAAGAATAGCACCAACTATCTGTAGGGCGTAGTTTGCTAAAAACTCCATCATAACATCGTAAAATTTATTTATTTCCTGTAACTGTTCATCCATATCTATACTCCTTTAGAGGTCATCTATTTTAAGGCGCAGGCCTTTAATGTGTGAAACCGGATAAGCAAAAGTCAATCCTTGCCCTTCTCCCGTGATATCGAGTTTTGTTAGTACCGCTTTTATGATGTTGTCGACATTTTTTGTTTTTGTTATAAACATTAAATTTGAGTCCGTTGCACTTGCATGAAGACGATTATAAAAATTGTCCATCTCAGAAAGTCCCATTCCATGTGCTTCCATGATGGTAACACCTCTTGCACCTGCTTCACGTGCAGCAATGAGGGCCTCTTCAGTCTGCTCTTTTGGCACTATAACATGCACAGCTGAAAAAGCCATATCATAAGAGTGTGATTTATCGGTTCCTTCTACATTGATAGTGGAGAGTTGCATATTATGCACATCTTCTAGAGCATGGCGTAATTCATTCATATGTAACTCTTCTTTTTCATGCTCTCCTTTAAGGCCCATTTTTTCAGTAATGAGGCCATAGAGCATTACAGTTATCATAGGAAAGAGAGAAGCAAAAGCGATAAGACCAAAACCGTCTATAAGAGGGTCTCTGTTTGGTATATTTGTCGCAAGTCCAAGACCAATGGCCGCTACGAGAGGAACTGTAACTGTTGATGTTGTGACACCACCACTGTCATAGGCGATGGGAATGATGTACTTTGGTGCTAAAAATGTTAGTACTATAACAAACAGATAGCCGGCCATAATGTAGTAAACTATCTCTCCGCCGACAACAATGCGGTATGCACCGAGTGCAATCCCTATAGCAACACCTAGTGCGACGAAGAGGCGCAAAATAAAGTCGTTAATCTTACCATCACTAATCTCTTTTGCTTTTCTTGCAATAGCTGTCAGTGAAGGCTCTGCCATTGTTGTGGAGAAACCGATGAGAAAACCAAAAGCATAGATGATAATGTTGTTGTCATACTGTGTCAGCTCATAAGCCATCGTCTCACCAACGGAGAACAGACCCATTTCCAAACCGACGATAAAGGCATCAAGACCTAAAATAACAAATACAAAACCGATGATAACTTCTTTGAGATTATCTATCTTTTTTTTGAGTATTGCATACTGAAAGAAGAGAATGACACCGAGTATGGGTATAACGTCAGAGATAACACCAAGCAGACCTTTAAGGAGAGCGAGGGGACTAAAGGAGGTCTCCACTTTTTCAATGTTTTCTATAACATGAGGCAAAACTGTAGTTGTAGGATCCAAAAATTCATAAACAGCTATACCGTAAAATTGTACGAATATCATAGGTGTAAGGGATGCAAAAGCGATAAGTCCAAAGCCGTCTAAAACAGGGTTGCGCCCTTTTATACTCGAAGCTAAACCGATGCCGAGTGCGGCAACAAGAGGAACAGTAACCGTTGATGTCGTAACACCGCCAAGGTCATAGGCAAGTCCGACTATCTCTTGTGGGGCAAAAGCAGTAGCGGCGACAACAAGAATGTATCCACTAATGATGTAGTAGTGGATAGGATGCCCTTTAATAATACGCCAGACACCTAAAATGATTGCAAAACCAACAGAAAATGCAACAACAGTCCGCAAAATTGTTGCGTCAATGCGACCGTCACTGATTGCGGCTGCTTTATCTGCGATGACAATGAGAGCCGGTTCGGCAATGGTCGTACCAAAACCTATCATAAAACCAAAGAGCAGTATCCAAAAGGTCGACCCTTTGTGTGCAAATTCACTGGCAAGGCCCTCCCCAATAGGAAAAATACCCACTTCGAGCCCGAGCAAAAATAGTGCAAGACCGACACCGACAATAGCTAAACCAATGGCAGTACTGAGCCAGTTTTCGGGCACACTTTGAATAATAGCAAGCTGGAAAAACATGATAACAAGCACAATAGGTAAAAGGTCACGAAAAGACTCTTTTAGAAGTTGCAAAAATGTTTTAAGACTTAACAAATCATACCCTTGTATATTTTTTTATAATAATAGCAAAAATTATTCTGATTATTGCTATACTTCTGGTATGAAAGTTTTATTTATAGGTGGAATTAAGAGTGGAAAATCTCTTAATGCAGAAAAATATATTCAGAAATTGTCAAAATCAAAGCCAATTTACCTTGCTACAACAGAGTTTGTAGATGATGAGATGCATGATCGCATTCAAAAGCATCAAGCACAGAGAGGCGAGAGTTTTTTTACTGTGGAAGAGGCATTAGAACTCTCTGATGAAATAAAAAAGCATGAAAACTCTGCTGTTTTGGTGGAATGTTTGAGCATCTGGGTAAACAATATGCTCTACCATGAAAAGAGCTATGAAGATATGCAAGCAGAGATGAACAGAGTGATGATGCAGGAGCGTGACATTGTCTTTGTTATCAATGATGTTAGCTGTGGTGTTATTCCTGAGAATCCTTTGGCACGAAAATTTGTCGACGCAAACGGAAAGATAGCCCAACTCGTAGCGAGTGGATGTGATGAGGTCTATCATGTCGTTGCGGGCATAACAATGAGGATAAAGTGAGTAGAGTTTTTAAAGGTTTTGCCTTAGCGCTTTCTATGCTCTCTACACTGCCGTTTTTTAAGGTGCATGATTTTTACAAAGGTATCAACGGCTATGCTGTGATGTTCTATCCGCTTGTCGGGTTTGTTTTAGGTGCAATTTTATATGGTGTGTCACTGCTCTTGTTTCCATATTTTCCCCATTTTCATCTGGCCGTTCTTATTTTTGCACTTTGGGTAGTGCTCACAGGTGCCCTGCATCTTGACGGCTTTTCCGATACGATTGATGGACTCTTTGTTCCAAAAGAGCGCTCCCTTGAAGTGATGAAAGACCCGCATAATGGTGGGATGGGTATGACTTTCGGAGCTGTTTTTCTTATCTTAAAAGCTTCCTCGCTCATCGCTTTACAAAATTATTCGCTCTTGCCGTTAGTTCTGCTTCTGCCACGCTTGATGGTGGTCTTTTGTATCTACTTTTTCCCTTATGTATCAGGCGGAATGAGCCAGCTTGCAAAAGAGGAGTTGCAAAGCAGGCAGGTGTTTATTGCACTGTTATATAGTTTACTATTTATTTTTCTATATAATGCTTGGTTTTTACTTGCTGCTTCGCTTTTTATCATGTTGCTTGTAAAACGTTTTTTTATCAAACGCTATGGTGGTTTTACCGGTGATATTTACGGTTTTACAATTGAAGTGACAGAGCTGTTCTTGCTTAACTGCATCATAGTATGTCTTGCGTGAAGATAACACTTGTTCGCCACAGTGAAGTGGATGAGAAGTATCACAAACGTTATAACGGGCATATTGACATCGGGCTCTCACGCAAAGGAAAAGAGGAGGCGGCTGCTTTGGCTGCAATTTTTAAAGAGGAAGAGTTCGATGCAGTCTATTGTTCTGATTTGTTACGCTCACGTGAGACGATTGCACCTTTCAAACAGTCAAAAGATGCTGTTTTTACGCATCTCTTGCGTGAGAAATCATGGGGTAAACATGAGGGCATGAGTTTTGACGAGATCATTGCTGCAGGGGAGATACACTACGAAAACTTTCCCCAATGGATTGAAGCGCTTGGCGGGGAGCCTTATGAAGCCTACATAAAGCGCATAAAAGAGTTCTTTTTAGAGTATCTTCGCTTACAAAATATTAACACTGTTTTAGTTGTTACTCACGCAGGTGTTATTCGTGTTTTGATGGCGCTAGTGCAAGATCTTTCACTCGAAGAGGCTTTTTGCATAGATGTTCCTTACGCTTCTGGCATAATTTTTGATACAGATTTACAAACTTTTAGCGCGATTAAATAAAAGCTTAGCTAAAATACCACTCTTCAAACAAAGGACAGCTGGCCGAGTGGTCGAAGGCGCTCGCCTGGAACGCGGGTGTAGAGCAATCTACCGTGGGTTCGAATCCCACGCTGTCCACCACAATCTTATGCTATAATATCTCCATGAAAAAAGAACAAATATTTAACTATCTTGCAAATGTTAAAAACGAGTACCAAAAAGAGGGTTTTATCATCAAGGCTCTATTTGGTTCTTATTCTCGTGATGAAGAGCAAGAGAGTAGTGATGTAGATGTTCTTGTAGAAGCTACACCAGAGTTTGCAGCGCATTATGGTTTTGGTGCAATAGCGCGTATTAATGAGATACAAAAAGAGATGAGCAGCGCTTTAGGTGTGAAAGTTGATTTGGCAGATAGTACAGGGATGGGAAGAACTGCTAAAAAGTTCATCATCGACAGAGCGATATATGTCTAAAGAGTCCATAAGTACAGATGATATCTTGAGTGCCTTTGATGATAAGGATATTAAAGGGATGTATTATTATGAAAAGTAAAATATTAGTATTTCTGCAATTTTTTATCATCTTTTTAATGATTTTGCCATTGGGGTCAGCTACAATTCATCCTTATCTTGGTGGTGTGATTTTATTAGCCGGTGGGCTTGTTGGGCTTTTGGGTGTTGGTGCACATAAGTCGGGAAATTTCAACATCCGTCCTGACATTAAAGAGAATTGTGAACTTGTGACAGATGGTATCTATGCTTATGTAAGACACCCTATGTACCTCTCTGTTTTGTTGATGATGTTTGGGCTGAGTGTTATATATTTTACCTATTATGAGTTCGCGCTTTATCTCTTGTTAGTAGTTGTTTTGTTAGTAAAGCTTTTTTATGAAGAGGGTTTATGGCAGTGCCACAGTCCAGAGTATGAAGCATATACGAAGCAAACAAAGAGACTGCTTCCTTTTCTCTTTTAGCAATTTGATATAATAATATAAATAAAAGGTGGTATATGCGTTTTTATCTTCTTACGGTACCTTTAATTCTTTTTTTTACAGCTTGTAGCGCGCCGATACCAAAGCCTGTTGCCGTTAGCCCTGCAAAGAATTCCATAGATTATGTGAAGGATGTCAAGCCTATTTTAGACAAACGCTGTGTTGTTTGTCACTCCTGTTATAACTCACCATGTCAGGCAAAGTTCAGCTCTTTTGAGGGCATTGACAGAGGAGCAAGCAAAATAGAGGTCTATAATGCAACACGTTTGAGTGCAATAGATCCAACCCGTCTTTTTATTGATGCACAAACAACACAGGGGTGGAGAAAAAAAGGTTTTTTCACGCTCACGCAGTCGAAAGAGAATA
>JALVXQ010000346.1 GCA_027038255.1 Sulfurimonas sp.
GACAAAAGGTATTTTTAGGTAATAAAGAGATTGGAAATATCTCTAAAATATATGATGATGCGAGAAATTCTCTGCTTGTGGCTGAAGTAAAACTCCATAAACCTCTGCCATATGCAAATAAGTCGTATAAAACTATTGCAGTAGAAGTTGATAGTGTCAAAGCTTGTTCACTTCCTCTGAATGCACTTATGCACAAACATACTGGAACTTACATAATGGTATATAAAGATGGAAAGTTTTCTCAAATGAAAGTGAAGGTTATTTTAGAAAACAGACAAAGAGCTGCCATCTCAAAATGTCCAAAAGTACCAGTTGCTACTGCATCAGAAGCAAAACTTTCTATGCTTCCTACTTATGGAAAAATCATAGTAAACAAGGCGAAATAAAATGAAAAAAGATTTTTCCATTGTAAGCTTTTTGCTGGGCAGACCCTATTTTATATTTTCATTTTTAACGCTCTTTTTGTTCTTAGGGGCAGTTGGATACAATAAAATAGATAGAAAGCTTTTTCCAGATTCTAACTACCCAACAGTAGCAGTTGTAGTTGTGCAACCTGCTGCTTCAGCAAAGAGTATCGCGACAAATGTCTCTATCCCTGTAGAAGAAGAACTCTATACTTTAGATAAAATTCGAAGAGTTTACTCCACCACCATAGATGAAGTGAGTGTCATCAATGCCGAATTTGATTATTCAAAAAATATAGATGCCGCGACAAGTGATGTCAGCAATGCTCTTGATAAAATACGATCAAAATTGCCAAGCTCCATACTCGCTCCACAAATTATAAAAATAACAGCAGCAACTGCTCCAATTATTACCTACGCTATAAGTTCAAAAGATGGCTCCATGCCTTTAGAAGACATAAGACAACTCGCGGCAACCAAGATAAGACATGACATCATAAGATTAGAAGGCATAGCTGGTGTAGATGTATTTGGAGGGTATGAAAAAGAGATAGAAGTTATAGTCGATAAGGATAAATTAGATAAGTATAATCTTGATATAGCAACTGTTATAGCAAAATTAAAAGCAAATGACAATGACTTTGCCATCGGTTTTATAACAAATCAAAATAGTAGATATTTGCTTAAAGCAAAAGGAAAAAAAGATACTATTTCCAAACTGAAATCGATTAGTATTACAAAAGATATAGAGTTAAAAGATATTGCAAAAGTATATTTTGGGCATTATGAAAACTCTGCTGAGTATTATGGAAACGCCAAGCACTCCATCGCCCTAGCAGTTCAAAGAGCTGATAATGCTGATGTGATTAAGAGCATCGATTTAGTGCAAAAAGAGATAAATAAACTAAAACAAAAATACAAAAACTTAGAGTTTACAATCACTGATACGCAAAAAGACACCATTGTTCAAAGTACAGACAATATGTTCGAATCATTAAGAGATGCAATCATTATGTCAACCATAGTGGTCTTTTTCTTTTTAGCCTCTTTTAGACAGGTTCTTGTTGTGCTTGTAACAATTCCTCTTGTTTATGCCACAACGGTGGCATTAATGTGGATTATTGGTGTTGAATTTAATGTTGTAACGCTTACGGCAATTATTTTGGCACTTGGACTCTTGCTTGATGATGCTGTTGTGGTCATGGAGAACATTGAACGCCACTACAAAGAATTTAATGATGAGATACACAAAGCTGTTTACGAAGGCACAAAAGAGATTATGTTTGCAGATCTAAGTGGAACTATCACTACCATGATAGCCCTCTCTCCAATGCTCTTTGTCGGTGGCTATCCGCAGACAATATTTCAGCCGCTCGTTGGAACGCTACTCTTAGCACTTGCTGCTTCATATGCTATTTCAATTACTGCTGTACCTTTAATATCACTAAAAGTTTTAACAATTAAATCTCCAATTATCTTAAAAAGTGAAGCTCTTTTTGAAAGATTTATTGGAGGATTTAGTACCTCTATTGCAAACTTTTTTGCTAATGCTGTTGCGTTAGCTGTAAAGAAAAAAAGTGTTGCGTTTAGCTATATTGTAGTATTGATATTTTTATTTGTAACGAGCGTTAAAGGTGTGATGCCGACTGTCGGTCAGGAGTTGATGCCGCCTATGGATACTGGTGGCACTAAAATTAGCATAGTAGTTGATCCCAATCTACCAATTGAAGCGAGCAAGAAGATAGTTCAAGAGGCCAATAAAATCATAAAAGAGCAAGGAAAACTACTTTACCTTTCAAGTGCAATAGGAAGTGAAGCGGGTGTTATGAGCATAGGAAGCGGAAGCGGAATTGACCACATCAGCATCACGGCAACCTATGTCGATAGATACCACAGAGATGAGACAATATGGCAAATAGAGACAAAACTACGAAAAAAATTAAATAAAATTAAAAATGTTCAGAGTGTAGATGTTGTGGATTATGGAGCAACAGCACTAGCAAGTCTAAGAGCAAATATCGATGTAACGCTCTATAGTGATAATCTAAATAATCTACAAAAAGCTGGCGATATGGTAGCAGAAGCAATGCATAAAACAGGTGGAGTGGTCTCTGTTTCAAAAACTTGGCTCAACAATAAAAAAGTATATGAATTTGAAATAAATGAGAAAAAAGCATCTTACTATGGCTTAACCAATGAAGATATATCAAAACAGCTACAAACATTTGTAAGAGGGGCTAAAGCGGCATCTTTTTATCTGCAAAATAGTACAGATTTTGGCATAAGGGTTTGGGTAGATAAAGATAAAAGAGATAATATTGAAAGATTAAAATCTTATCTTCTAAGTACGAAAAAAGGAAAAGTTCCTCTGAATGATGTCATAACTTTAAAATCTATCAATGAGCCATCACTCATTACAAGAGAGGGCTTAAAATACACTCTCAATGTTTACGGTTTTAGAAAAAAAGCAGCAATTTCGCACATTATGAGTAATTTCGATAAGGCTTTTAAAGGGAAAGTGCTACCAGAAGGTGTAACTATGGAACAGACAGGCGATATAAAACAGTTCCAAAGCGCAGCAAATAGAATGATAGGTGCTATTGGTTTTGCAGTAATACTTATACTTTTTACACTTATAGCCCTATTTAACTCTGTAAAAATATCTTTAATGATAATTTTATCTATTCCTTTAACTATCATAGGTGCTGCATGGATGATCCTTATTCTGCATTATCATACATCAATGCCTGCGATGATGGGCTTTATACTACTCAGTGGTATTATTGTCAATAATGCTATTTTACTTATACATTTTGCCATAGAAAAGATGCAAGCAGGTATGAATAAAACGGAAGCTATGATTGAGAGTATTAAGATTAGAACAAGACCGGTTTTGATGACTGCGTTTGCAACATCAGCAGGTATGCTACCTGTTGCTCTTGGTTCTGCCATAGGACTAGAGAGACTTGCTCCTCTTGGTGCAGTTGCCATTGGTGGTTTAATCGTTGGAACATTTTTAACACTGCTTTTTATACCACTTGTTTTTATATGGAGTATGAAAAAAGATGATATAGAAGAGATAAAAGAAGAAGAGGTGTTAACGATATCTTAAGATAACTATGGCATACTTGTTGAATAAATTATAGTAATAATAAGGAGTAAAAAATGTCAAAAATAAAAACAATAACAATATCTGCAATAGTGCTAGGCGTTGCCATTCAATTTATACCTTATGGCAGAGACCATACAAATCCGCAGGTAGTGCAGGAACCAAAATGGGACACTCCAAAGACACGCACACTTTTTATGCGTGCATGTGCTGATTGTCACTCTAATGAAACGAAATGGCCATGGTATAGTAATGTAGCTCCTGTCTCTTGGCTGGTACAGCATGATGTTGATGAAGGAAGAGAACATTTTAATATCTCAAACTGGCTTCATCAAAAAAAGAACAAAGGTGATGAAGCTGCTGAAGAGCTGCGTGAGGGAGAGATGCCTCCACTCGTTTATCTGCCTGCACATCCAGAAGCAAAGTTAAGTGAAACAGAGAAAAAAGAGCTTCTTAAAGGGCTTGTTAATACTTTTGGTGAAGAGGATTAAAAGAGTTGCCTTACATTAAAATTGGAGTATTATGATAGGAAAAGTTTTTGCTGAAAACTATGCTTTAACGATGCCTTAATACGATTATGCGATAATACATACTTAAAAGTTATTTTAATTAAGGTTTATAATGAAAAAAATATTTCTCTCTTCTTTGTTACTTTTTTCTATGCTAAACGCAGAGACACTTACGCTTCAGGAGTCTATTGACACCACGTTGCAAAACTATCCTGATGTGAAGTCTCTGCAG
The DNA here is from genome assembly GCA_027038255.1 of Sulfurimonas sp. Taxonomy (GTDB): domain Bacteria; phylum Campylobacterota; class Campylobacteria; order Campylobacterales; family Sulfurimonadaceae; genus Sulfurimonas. The sequence goes on from JALVXQ010000346.1 coordinate 4,255, forward strand.
ATGAAAATGAAGCAGTCAAAACTTTCACATCGTTCAGCTACTGCTGATTATCTTCCACAAATTAATTTAAGTGGACAGTATAATGTCACACAAACTTATGTTTTACCGGTAAATGGTACTTTTCATACACTCGATGATACAGGTTGGAATGCAGGAGCAAGTTTAAAGCAGAAAATATGGGATTTTGGTAAAACTACCTCTAAAATAGCCTCAAGTCAAAAAGATGAAGATATTTCCAAACTCTCTTTAATGGATTTCAAAGCGCTCCTTGCTTACAAAGTCAAATCTTTTTACAAGCTTATGGTCGTTCAACGTGAAGCTGTGAATGTCCGCAAAAAAGATTTAGAAGCGAAAAAAGCTTACTATGCCCAAGCCGAAGCTCTGGTAAAGCAGGGGCTAAAAACCACAGCAGATGCAAGCCGTTTTCTCTCAGCCGTTTATAACGCAGAAGATAATCTTGCCATTGCTCAGGCGAGTTTTAATAAAGCACGCAACTCACTTTCACTCTATATGGACAGAAAAATCGATGAAAATGTAAGGCTTGAAAACGCAGTTTTACAGGAGAGTTTCAATGCTGATGCAAATGTAGAAAAAGAGGTGCTTGCCTCAAACTACACACTTAAAATTGACAACAAGAACATTGAGAAAAACATCTTGCTACATAAATCAGCAAAAGCGGAGCATTACGGCTCTATTGATGCCATAGCATCTTACAACCACTTTGACACACTCAACACTTATGATACCACAACCGCGGGAGTTGTCATAAACATTCCACTCTACAGTGGTGGAAAAGTCTCAGCAGAGGCACAAAAAGTAGAAATATCTGCACAGATTAGTAAAGAGCAAAAACGCTCACGCGAACTTGCTCTTAAAGAAGAGTTGCAAAATTTACTGCTTGATATCAACCGCTACAACAAAACCATAGCAGCTAAAAAAGCACAGTTGCAATCTGCACAAGATACGAAAAATGTGCTTGACGGCAGATATAAAGAGGGACTGGCAACTTACATAGAAGTGTTAGATGCTACCTCGCAAGTACTAAATGCAAAACTGGGACTGCTCGAGGCGTACTATTCTCGCGCACTTAGCATTGACAGAATCCAATATCTTAAAGGAAAAATATAATGAAAAACAGCATTAAATACGCTCTTATCGCTCTTGCCCTGCTTATCGGCGGAGCAATTTTTTATAACAAAGTTTACATTCCAAAAAGTACTTATGTAACGCTCTCTCCCAAAGAAGGAGATATGAAACTGCAAACTTATGGCATAGGAAATGTTGGAGCAAAAGAGATTTACAACATCACAGCACTCACTG
>JALVXQ010000347.1 GCA_027038255.1 Sulfurimonas sp.
GTTTGTACAGTATGAGATCAGTAATTTTGGCTCGTACCGCTCCAAACATAATCTCGGTTATTGGGAGTATAAAGATTATATCGGTGCCGGTGCCGGTGCTGTGGGAAAACGTAAACTCCAGAGATTTTATCCAAATCCCGATATAGAAGCTTATATAAAGAATCCTTTATCCATAAGAGTTGAAGAACTCAGTGAAGAAGATGCCAGACTTGAAAAGATATTTTTAGGCTTTCGCTCCTGTGTTGGTGTCGATGTGAACATCCTCGGTGATGCACAAAAGCTTAAAGTATCCATCTTGGTTGAGGAGAAAAAACTCAACAAAAAAGGGGATATTTTATACAACCCTGACTATCTTTTAGCAGATGAACTTGCACTCTTTTTGAGCGCTTGAAGATTATTTAATCATTCTTTGGATAAAATTCGTCATAAAATATAAAATATGAAGGCTTGCTATGTTTGGTATGGGATTTACCGAGATGCTTTTAATTGCTGTTATTGCGATTCTCTTTTTGGGTCCGGATAAGCTGCCGAGTGCAATGGTAGAGATTGCTAAATTATTCAGAAGTGTAAAAAGCACCATTGGATCGGTAAAAGACTCTCTTGAAGAAGAGATGAATGTTGCAGGCATAAAACAAGAAGCACTTGCATACAAAGAAGAATTGTTAAAAGCGAGTGAAGGTCTCCATAAAGTTACAAATGTTCAAGCAACAATTGGAGCAGAAATCGATAATATATTAAACGATGATGATGCTGTAGAAAAGAGCTCTGCCCCACAGGCTAAAAAATCACCAAAAGAGCCGCAAGAAGTAACTTTTAAAAAGAAAAAAAAGAAAAAAAGTAACACAGAAGAGATTTCAGAAGAAAAACCAGTAGAAAAAGAAGACAACACCGATGTTTGATGAATTACGACCACACCTCATAGAGCTGAGAAAAAGACTTGCAATCTCAGCAGCCAGCTTAATTGTAATGTTTTTTGCAATGTTTTACTTTCATGAACCACTTTTAAACTGGATGGTAGCACCCCTCAATGATGCCCTCATTGAAGTTGGAAAAGTATCTATCCATGCTGCAAACGGAATGATAACAACCTCACAGGTCGGTGGTGCATTTTTTGTTGCGCTCAAAGTCGCCTTTTTTGCTGCTATCGTCGGAGCACTTCCAATCATTCTTTCACAAATTTGGCTTTTCATCGCTCCGGGCTTGTATGCACATGAGAAAAAAATGCTTATTCCTTTCATTGTCGGTGGAACTGTTATGTTCATTGTGGGTGTTATGTTTGCCTACTATATCGTCACACCTTTTGGATTTGATTTTCTCATTACCTTTGGTTCTTTCAAATTTACTCCGCTCATCAATATAGAAGATTATGTCGGTTTCTTTACAAAGATTATGTTTGGTTTCGGTTTAGCCTTTGAACTGCCCATCTTTGCCTATTTCTTAGCACTGCTTGGACTTGTCGATGACAAGCAGATGACTGCATTTTTTAAGTATGCCATTGTCATCATCTTTATTGTAGCGGCACTTTTAACACCGCCTGATGTCCTCACGCAGCTGCTTATGGCTGGTCCGCTGATTATTCTCTATGGTTTTTCCATCATCATAGTTAAATTTGTCAATCCTGCACAGCCAGAAGAAGAAGACGATGAAGATGAAGATGAAGAAAATAGTGAAGATGAAGAGAACGAAGAGGAAAATGAGAGTGAAACTTCTGATGAAGAGAACTCCTTGCCAGAAGACAAAAAACAAGACTAAATCTTGCCTGTAACAAAAGAACTCCTTACTGCAAGCTATGATTTCTCTCTTCCTGAGGGACTCATAGCCACACACCCTGCCTCACCCCGCGACCATGCAAAACTTTTAGTTTATGAGAGAGCTAGTGACACCATCACACACACCTACTTCTATGAACTTGAAAAGTTTCTTCCAAAAGAGTGCGCCCTTATCTTTAATGATACAAAAGTGATAAAAGCAAGACTTTTTGGAAAAAAAACAAGCGGTGGGAAAGTCGAACTTCTCATCAACAGAGCCTTAAATGCCCATGATATCAATGTTTACATTCGTGGAAAAGTAAAAGCAGAAACATTTTTGCACTTCGATGAGAATCTTCATGCAGAGGTAAAAGAGCTGCGTGAGGATGGCAGCCGTATAGTCAATTTTTACCAGAATGAAAAACTTTTGCGTTTTGAAGAGTTACTGCCCATCATAGATAAAATCGGACATATTCCACTCCCTCCCTACATCAATAGAGCCGACAATGAAGAGGATACAAATGAGTACCAAAGCGTCTTTGCACAGGAAGAGGGAGCTGTTGCCGCACCGACAGCTTCTTTGCACTTCACGCAAGAGCAACATAAGAGAATCTGCAAAAATTTCCAACATGCCTATGTCACCCTGCACGTAGGAAGTGGAACATTCAAACCCGTTGAAGCCGAGATCATAACTGAGCACCCAATGCACTCGGAATACTATGCCATCAGTGATGCAGCGAAAGAGCTCCTAGACTCCGACATCCCCATTCTTTGCGTAGGAACAACATCAACGCGAACAGTGGAATTTTACGAGAAACATGGCAAGATTACTGCAGGAGAAGCCAATCTTTTTTTGCACCCAAATAATAAACCCTCACGCGTCAATCACCTGTTGACAAACTTTCACCTGCCAAAATCAACACTGCTAATGCTTGTAGCCTCTTTTGTTGGCTTAGAAAAAACGCAAGAGCTTTATGCCGAAGCCATTAAGCACAAGTACCGCTTCTACTCTTACGGCGATGCAATGCTTATTCTTTAAAGATAGTATTAAAATTATTTGTTCAATTTTATTTTATCTGTCTATAAAATATGTTAAAGTTAGGTAATTAAAAATCACAATGGAGACTTTATGTTAAAAAACAATCTTTTCATCACACTTTTGCTACCGTTTTCTCTTTATGCATTAGGAGATTACCGGTGCACAGAGCACTCTTTATGCGAATCATGTAGTATTGATAATGTAGATTCCTTTGACAAGGCTGTCTCAGCAGGGGAGCTGACAGGACATCTCAGACTTGCATACATCCATCAAAATGATGATGCACCCAATACAGATGCCACTTATGCAACCTCAATCGGTGGGGAGTTGAAGTATGAAACGGCACGTTACTACAACACTTCTCTTGCACTCTCTACATATGTTTCTCAAAAAGTTTCCCCTTTGAGCGGTGACTTTAACAAGGGGACTTTAAATCTTGACTTTTTCAATGCTGATGGCAGCTCCTTTGCATATTTGGGAGAAGCGTATGCAGATTATCACAACAAAGGCTTCGATGTGCGTTTGGGACGTCAAAAACTAGATACTCCCCTGAATGACAGAGATGACATTAGAATGCTTCCAAATACTTTTGAAGCACTTACTGTCGGCTATGGCGGCATAAAAGATTTTGTCTTTGTTGGCGGATACATTCACAGATGGGCTGGTTTTGACTCGGGAGATGACATTTCAAAGTTTAAAGATATTCCCGGCGATATAGCTGAAAATGGTGAGCATGGCTCTTATGTGGCACTTCTTGGAGTGATGAATGAAAGCTTTGAGAATATTGAACTCCAAGCCTGGTATTATGGTTTTGACAAACTGACCGATGTTGTCTATATAGATGGGGTTTATGAAGAGACATATAGTAACGATACCTCTGCCTCTTTCGGTTTGCAGTTTGCTGATTATTCAGAGCGAGACTCATCCAAGGTAGAAGGGACTGTTTATGGCGCAATGACCTCAGCTTCGTATAAGCCTGTAACACTAACAGTTGCATACAACTCTGTTATTGACAGCAGAACAGAAGAAAATATTGTCATAGGCTATGGTGGCGGCCCTTACTTTAGTTCCATGGAGGAGATGACCATTGACAAAATCAATGACGCACAAGCCTATGTGGCTTCAATTGACTTGGAACCTCTCAATGGTTTAGTCCTTTCCTATGCTTTTGGACATTTTGATGGCAAGGTCACAGCTGTCGATGTCGAGTATGAAGAACATGATGTCATTTTGACATATCAGTTTTATGAAAAACTTGATATAGAAGCGAGTTATGCAGACATACAAGACAAAAAACAGAGCGGTGCAGATAATGCAGGATACAATAGAACTTTAGTTCGTATGAATTACAATTTTTAAAGGAAACAATAGATGAAATTATTAATGCAGTTTAAAATAAAACAGATTTTAGTGGCTGTCGCAAGTATAGTAATTGCTGTACTGGTCGCAAATATGCTGTTAACTTCCTCCAGCCTCAAAGGGATTCAACAGAATACGCAAAAACAGGTACAGGAGATACTGCCAAATACTTTTGACTTCTTAGCCGTAGAAAAAGGGATTACAGAAATTCATTTATGGTTTTTAGATGCCTCAGCAACAAGATCTGTAGAGGGCTTTGATGATGGCTTAGGAGAGGCACAGCAGGCTTTTCAAAGAGCAAATAAACATCTTGATAGTTTAATTCAATCACATATGAACACTGGTGAGCCAGAGATGGTCAATGCATTACAAAAGTTCAAATCTAATCTCAAAACATACTATAGTGCTGGTTTGGCAATGGCGCAGGCATATATAGAACAAGGGACTAGAGCAGGAAATGCAAAAATGCTGGAGTTTGAACCATTACAAAACAAACTCACTCCGCAACTCAATGCATGGCTCAAAGAGCACCTAGAAGAGTCGCATGATGTAGCTGAGTATATAAATACTCAAGTAGAAAATACAATTACAAACTCTATTCTCTTTTCTCTTCTTGTTATTTTTATAACCCTCCTCTCTTTTTGGATTATCAGTATGGCACTGAACTCCATAAAAGAGATAGAAAAATACTTGGCTCAACTTGCAAAACTTGACTTTACCACATCTCTAAATATTTCAGGGAAAAATGAGATTGCTTTAATTGCTCAAAACTTATCTTCTGTTATTCAGACCATCAAAGAGTTTATTGCCGAAGTAAAAACAACATCGACAGAAAATGCTTCCATTTCTCATGAACTCTCAACAACCGCCTTAGGAGTTGGTAGTAATGTCGAAAACTCTGTTGGCATCGTTGAAGAAGCAACATCACAAGCAAAAGATCTTCATGCAGAGCTTGTCACTTCTGTCTCAAATGCACAGCAATCAAAAGAGGAAATTCTCATAGCAAATTCTACACTAGAAGATGCCAAAGGGGACATCATCTCGCTTACGTCAAAAGTACAAGAGACTGCCGAAACAGAAGCAGAACTTTCTCTCAACATGGAAACATTGTCACAAGACGCGAGTGAAGTTAAAACTATTCTTGTAGTTATTGCAGATATTGCCGATCAAACCAACCTTTTAGCACTGAACGCTGCTATTGAAGCGGCTCGTGCAGGTGAGCATGGTCGTGGATTTGCCGTTGTTGCCGATGAAGTCAGAAAACTGGCTGAGAGAACACAAAAAAGTCTCTCAGAAATCAATGCTACCATTAATGTTGTCGTCCAATCAATAGCAGATGCTTCTACACAGATGCATAGTAATTCTCAAGAAATTTCTGAACTCTCTAATATTGCCCAAGGTGTAGAATCAAAAATAAATACAACTG
>JALVXQ010000348.1 GCA_027038255.1 Sulfurimonas sp.
TTTTTATATTTTATAGTTTTTGTAAAGTTATTCTTCAGTTTTTATGGAGACGGAGCCTAAGACTTCAAAAGTGGCACTCGAATCTATCTCTGCGTGAGAGAGGGTGACAACATCTAAAGAGAAACGTTCAAATATTTCAGCTACTCCACGGCGAATTTGCGGATCTACAATAATAATGACAGGAGAGATGCCTTTTTGTAAGATTTCCGCAGCTTTGGAACTTGTTGCTTGAATGAGCGCATTGATCTCACCGACATTGAGCATAAGATTTCTGACACCATCTTGCTCCTGTGATTTTTGCAGGAGTAGCTGCTCTGTGTCTGTGTCAAATGTCAACAGGCGTATGACTCCATCATCTCCGGTGTACATCTGCGTGATGACGCGGGAGAGTTTTGCTCGAACCTGCTCACTGATAAAGTCCACATTTTTTGTATACTCTGCTACATCTGCAATGGTTTCAAGAATAGTGAGCATATCTTTAAGCGGTATTTTTTCATGCAGCAGTGCTTTGAGTACACGTTGAATAAGCCCAATAGAAGAGACATTAAGGACATCATTCACGATAACTGGGTAATCATTTTTGATTTTGTCGATGAGCGCTTGTACCTCTTGACGTGTGAGTAGCTCTTCAGCATTACGTTTGATGAGTTCACTCATATGTGTTGAGATGACAGTAGCGGGATCCACGACAGTGTAGCCATTGATGATTGCATCCTCTTTTTGATCGGGTGTAATCCAGATAGCATCAAGTCCAAAAGCCGGTTCTTTCGTTGCCTCACCTTTGACCTCTCCTGTCGCCATACCACTGTCCATTGCCAGAAATTTATCTGGCATGATTTCGCCTTCACCCACAGCAATACCTTTGAGGAGAACCTGATACTGATTTGGTTTGAGATGTAGGTTGTCTCTGATTCGTACTTGCGGCATTAAAAAGCCATAATCAGAAGCGATTTTTCTTCGCATGGAGCGGATGCGCTCAAGCAGGTCACCGCCTTGTGAAGCATCTGCAAGTTTTATAAGCTGGTATCCAAGCGTGAGCTCAAGCATCTCTACTTTTAAAATATCTTCTAACGCACTCTCTTCTTCTTTGGCTATCTCTTCATTGGATTTAGCAGGTTTGTTTTTCTCTTTTTCTGCTTCTATTTGCTCTTTGTTCTTTATACCCAAAACACCTTCAACATCCAAGATACTCAGCTCCCCTTTTTCATACTTGTAGATTGACCAGCCTAGAATGGCAAAAAGAAAACCGACAAAAGACATGGAAGCCGTCGGCAGACCTGGAACGAGCGCAAAAAGAAGCATAATGAAGCCGACTATCATCATGGTCTTTGCATTGCCGACCATCTGCGTAATAGTACCCTGTGCAAAGTTGTCCCCGTCGCTTGATGAACGGGTGATCATGATACCTGTAGCGGTTGAGATGATGAGTGCAGGAATCTGACTGACGAGACCATCACCGATAGTTAAGAGTGTAAACGTGGAAGCACTGGCCCCGACACTCATGTCATATTGAAAAACACCGATGAGAAATCCACCGATAATGTTAATGAGCGTAATTACGATACCTGCAACGGCATCCCCTTTGACGAATTTACTCGAACCGTCCATCGCTCCGTAAAAGTTTGCATCTTGGAGTATCTCAGCACGTCTGGCTTTTGCTTCAGCATCATCAATAAGTCCGGCATTGAGGTCAGCATCGACTGCCATCTGTTTCCCCGGCATAGAGTCAAGTACGAAACGCGCTGCAACCTCTGCAACCCTTGTAGAACCTTTGGTAATGACCATAAAGTTGATAAGCACAAGAATGGAGAAAACTATGATACCAATGACATAATTTCCACCGACAACAAAATCCCCAAAACTGGTGATGATGTCACTCACCGCCTCTGGTCCTTGATTTCCTTTACTTAAAATCATTCTTGTTGTGGCAATATTTAAAGAGAGTCTGTAAAGGGTTAAAATAAGAATGAGCGTAGGAAATGTTGATAGATCCGTCGGTTTTGGTACATAGAGCGATATAAGCAGAATTAAAACAGAAACAGCGATAGAAATTGTTAAGAGTACATCTAAAATGGAAGATGGCAGTGGGACAATGATAATAGCGAGGATTGCCATGACGAAAATAACGACACTTAAATCTCTTTGTCCTATTAGAAAATTAAGTCCGGTCCCAACCTGTTGTCTTGCTGTTAATCGTTTCTTTGCCAAATTATTTTTCTACCACTCTTTTAATCTTTTAAAATGTCAGCGAGGCTTAACTCTGAGAGAAAGAAGTCAATTTTTCCCTGCAGTTTATTTAAAAAAGGCCAGATTGAGCAGATTTCTGCTTTGTTGGAAGGGCAGTCATGAACAGAAGGAGAACATTCAAAAACAGCAGGTGCTTTGCCCTCTACGCTGGTCATAACTTCAAGCATATTTATATCTATAGGCTCTTTGTTGAGTACGAAGCCGCCGTTAACACCTTTGTACGATTTGAGAATATTGGCTTTTGCAAGAGATTGTAATATTTTTGCCAAAAAACTTTTTGATATAAAGAGTTCTCGAGACAAGGTGTCACTGTCGAGTGGGTCTTTTCCTTTGGATAAGACTATAAGAGAGAGTATTGCATATTCACTTGCGCGTGTTATTAACATTGTCTGAAATCTTTATATTATTATTTGGCTCTTATTATAGCTAAAAAAGTTAAAACTCTCCATAGATGAGAAGGAATGAGGTATAAATAATTTTAAAGAATAATTTAGGTATAATCCCGCTTCAACTTCTTTTGTCTTGTACAAATGGAGTAAATTTATATACCCATCAGGAGGCTATTATGGCTTTAGATTCGGCGAAAAAACAAGAGATTATCGCAAAATACGGACGTAATGAGAATGACACTGGATCAAGTGAAGTTCAAATTGCATTATTAACTACTAGAATTGCAGAATTAACTGAACACTTAAAAGTTTTCAAAAAAGATCATGCTTCTCGTCTTGGACTACTAAAATTAGTTGGACAACGTCGTCGTTTAATGAAATACTTCAAAAAAACGAACAAAGATGCATATGCTAAACTTGTTGAAGATCTTGGTATTCGCGACAACATCTAAGTAAACTTTTCAAGTTTATGTTTTTAAAAGGGAGGCGACTTTTGAAGTCGTCTCCCTTTTTTTATGCCAAAAATTTGGGAAGAAAGTTATGAAGAGGTCTGCAGTTTTACTCCAAATGTATTCATAACTTTCATTACGGTTTCAAATCGTGGTTTCGCACCCGGTGAAAATGTTTTATACAAACTTTCTCTTCCTAAGCCTGTGTCTTTGGCAATTTGACTCATACCTTTGGCTTTTGCAATATGTCCAAGAGCTTCTAAAAACTCATCAGAATCTCCATCTTCCAATACTTGAGAAAGATATTCCGCGATAGCTTCAGGACTATCAAGATATTGCGTAATATCAAATGCTGTTAATTCTTTATTCATTGTCATACTCCTTTGCAATGCTTTTAGCTGTTTGTATGTCTTTTGGTTGTGAAGACTTGTCACCACCAACTAAAAGGATAATAATCTCATCTTCTTTTATAGTGTAATAAACTCTATAACCAGGACCTTTGGTAATACGCAGTTCAGCAACATTATCACCAACGGATTTATAATCCCCAAAATTTCCCTTCCGCATTCGTTCCACTCTACGGGCAATTGCGATTTTCCCTTGTAAATCCTTTAGCTTTAGAAGCCATTTTGAAAATCTTTGGGTTTGTTTTATATCATACATAGTATATATTGTATCCTAAAAGATACATGTATGTCAATTTTTTGTATTATTGCTCGCTCCCATGCTCCAGCGTGGGAGTGTATATTTGTGCTTACTTGTTTTACTGTATGCGTTCCCATCGGGGACGATGGGAACGAGAAAAAGCAAATCTGCATATGCCAAAAATTTGGAGAGATGTTTAATTTTATCCTTTTACTTTGTTCCACTTTTGCCAAATCTTATATCTGCTTGTCTGCCTCTCATCTCTTCGATTACTTCCATATTTGTTATGATTATCTTATATTTTCCGGGAGAGAGATGATAGCGATCAACAACTCTTTGCATATGATTCAACCATCCGCCAACTGTGCCTTTTGTTTTATATATTTTATCTGTTACTTTAGTTTTTGTTTTATCTTTATTGATTTTATAAATGACTACATGTAGTGTAACCACTGTGCCAAAACAGTCATAGTTATCATCTACTTTGACTCCGTGTTCAGTTAAGTCCCTAATTGCAAATTCTTTGTCACATATTCTTTGGCCATTTCTCGGATAATATCCATAACCAGCTATTTTACTTGCAATTGCAGAATCCCATATGCCGTTTTTTACGAGTTTATTATCATATATAAACTCAAGCCAAATATAATATGGTCGTCCTTTATATGCTGATATATACTCTTTAGGAATTCTTGTTGTAAACTCAACTTTGCTACCGGATTTACTAAGGTCTATGAATTTTGTTATAGGCGGTGTGGGTGTATTATCAAAAAGATTACTCAACCATCCCGCCTGTAAAAAACCAAATAATACCATTGTAATTATTCCTATCTTTAACATTCTTTTCTCCTTGGAATATTTGAGGTTTTTTTGTAGAAAACTAAGTTGTGTTTTGAATTATTTTATTTTTTTATGAAAGTTCCTATGCTGTATGAAGCGTTTGATAAAAATTATAAAAATATCTCTATCGCACGCTCTAAATCCTCTTTTGTATCGATTCCAAAGCCTGTACTTGCGACTTTTACCATGGCGATGTTTTTTTGATGGTAGATGGCACGGAGTTGTTCAAGCTTTTCTATGTCCTCTATGGGTGCGTCATTTAAAGAGCAGAACTCTTTGAGGCTTTTTTTTGAAAATCCGTAGATGCCAATGTGTCCGAAATAGACTGCTTCGCCACTTTGGTTATGCGGAATCTTCGCGCGTGAAAAGTAGACGGCATTGCCTGCTGCATCAAGGACAACTTTTACAAGGTTTGGATCTTGTGCCGCTTCGGAATTGATGGAGTTGTAACAGCTGCCCATGATGAACTCTGCACCATCATTTTGCAGTGTTTTGAGCTTTTTCATCAAAGACTCAACAACATCGGGCTCGATGAAAGGCTCGTCTGCTTGCACATTTATGACAAGTTCATCATCGTCAAGTCCTAAAATAGTGGCACACTCGTGGATTCTGTCTGTTCCACTTTTATGTGTTGTGGAAGTAAGCATCGCTTTGACACCATGTGCTTTACAAACCTCTATGATCTTCTCATCATCAGCAGCTACGACAACATCATCAAGATGTGAAACTCTTTTTGCAGTACGCACGACCATTGGCAGACCGCCGATGTCAGCTAAAACTTTTTGTGGAAATCTTGTGGAAGCCAAACGGGCAGGAATAATTATCATTTAAAGCCTTTAGGATATAATTGCGTCATTATACTAAAAAAGGTGTTTGATGATTCTTTATCAGCCGGAGTCGGGCTACTGCTACAACAGCGACTCACTCTTTTTATACGACTTTATAAACGCATTT
>JALVXQ010000349.1 GCA_027038255.1 Sulfurimonas sp.
ATAAATATAAAAGATTTGGAAATTTCAGAGCAAGAGTGTTGGATGTTGCAAAAGATGAGATTAATGATAAAACTAACTATATTCTTGCGTATGAGTTGATTAAGATTGGTAGAAGAGTAGAAAAAATAATTTTTACTTGGTATATAGAGAAAAATCACTTTGTGGAGTGGAAAGAGTTTATGCGAAAGAATTTTGTTGATACTCCGCTTGTAGAAATACCAGGGCAAGATAAAACGATGCACCTTATACAAATCTCAAAAGATGGTAAACTTTATAATGCTCGAAAACCGGATATGTTTTACTCTACTGAAAAAGCAGATACTCTTTGGCGTTGGATGTATGATCACCAAAATCTTTTAATAACACACCAAAAGCGAATGCTCAAAGATAAGGATTATAGTGGAAAGGATTATACTGAGTTTTATGGAAAAGATCTTATGTTTGATGATGAAATGTTTCATCATATTATTTTAATCTATCCAACCCAAAAACACAATAAGATCAAAATTCAATTTGAGACTGGAGAAATAATTATAATGGATGAAGATGAGTTTAAATCATCTGTCATCTTTTAGTAAATTGTACTCTTGAGTAATGTTCTATGCTCAATTTCATAAATGGTTTACCAAGGATCTCGTATTCTATGCCGTGGTCCTTTGTAGGATTTACTGGCGGATAGTCTTTGTTGAGACTAATTAGCAACACTTCGCCATTTCCAAGGAATTGAACCTTTTTGATTTGGATCACATCGCCATACCTTATAAGATAAACACCGTCTGTTTTTGCAAAAGGTCTTTGTTCAATGAGTTCAATTAAAAGTATATCGTTTTCTTTTAATTGAGGTTCCATTGAATCGCCTACGATCTTGATTGATATAATATTTCCGTTTGGAATCGTAAATTTTGTAAAAAAAGATTTTTCTAAATAAATATGTTCACAATTCGTTAAATCTGCCAATGCTTCGCTACCGGCACCGGCATAAATCATTGGTACTGCTATAACATTTTCCTTTACTTGTATTATATTTTGATCTTCACTCCACCTTTCTTTTATTGGAGTATGATACTTTTCTTCAAAAAGTTTTTTTCTATGGGGAGAAAGATCAAAGAAATCTTGCTCGAATACTCCCAAAATCTCTGCGATCCCCTCCAATACTTCCATTCTCGGTTTAGATTTACCTGCTTTATACTGTTTAAAGGCATCCGCCGATATTTTTATACCTAAATTATTGAGGGCATCCGCCATTTTTTGATTATTGTACCCTTTTTTTTTCATTATTGTAAAAAGTTTATCTGCATTGAACATACCGCAACCTGAAAAATTTTCTCCAATGATAGCTAATCGAAGGTTATTTGAGTTCACTTAAAGGTGAAATAAGATTTCATTAAGTGAAGTTATATTACAATTAGGGTTATTATATATAACCATAAACAAGATATACCGCTGTTTTGGTTAGTTGAAATTTCACTAATTGACAAAGTAAGGATAGATATGGCACCGGCAGGAGATAAAGATCTTGAACTAATGATTTACAAAATCAAAGAAACTGAGGCGGAAAGAATAGCAGAGGTATTGAAAGTAACAAAGAGACAAGCCTTTAATATCAAAGGAGGATACACGGCTCTTAGTTACGAAAAAGCACTGCTGCTTAAAGAAGAGTTGGGTTTGGAGCCGGAAGCATTGGCAGAGATCCGTAGAAGATATTTGCTTAAAAAGGAAAATAATGAGTGATGCTCAAAAAAGATTAATCGAAAAATTGAAACGGGAGTTTGGTCATCAAATAATGGCGGCTCTCAATGACCCGGAAGTTATTGAAATTATGCTGAATGACGATGGCACTTTATGGCTGGAGAGAATGGGGCAAGAGATGGAGTGTGTAGGCACTCCTAACATAAATGCAAAAGCATTTATCGGAACTATTGCCTCTTTTCTTGGTACGACTATCACACCGGAAAATCCAATCCTTGAATGTGAGCTGCCAATAGATGGATCTCGCTTTGAGGGATTAATCCCTCCGGTTGTTGCAAAACCAGCATTTACAATCCGAAAAAAAGCATCAAAGATTTTTACCCTGGAGGATTATCTTGCTTAAAAAAGAACATTATGAAATCCTTATTGATGCAATCAGAAACAGAAAAAATATATTAGTAGTAGGAGGTACAGGATCGGGAAAAACAACTTTTACAAATGCGATCATCGATGCTATTGTAAAGATCCACCCAAATCATCGATTGATCATTATAGAAGATACGGCAGAGATACAGTGTGCAACAAAAAACAAACTTATATTGAGGGCAACCGATAAGGTAAGTATGTTGAGGCTGTTAAAAGCAACGATGAGGCTTAGACCTGATCGAATCTTAGTAGGGGAGGTGAGAGGACGGGAAGCATTAGACCTATTAAAAGCTTGGAACACCGGGCATCCGGGTGGCGTGGCAACAGTTCACGCCAATTCTGCAAGGGGTGGCTTGATCCGTATGGAACAGCTCATTGCAGAGGGTACGGTAGCAGAGATGAAAGAATTAATCGCTGAGGCGGTTAATATCGTTGTATTCATCGAAAAGACTGCCACAGGCAGACAAATCAAAGAGGTGATCGAAGTAACTGGCTTTGATCCAAACACAAAACAATATGTCATCAATACACTATAAGGAGTAACTATGACAGCAGTAAAAAAACAAAATGCTTGGACTTATGTTCTTTTTGGCGTTCTCGCTATGTTGGTGCTTGCACCTGATCTTTTCGCATCTAACACGGGTATGCCGTGGGAGGGTCCTCTCCAAAATATCAAAAACTCTTTGAGTGGACCGGTTGCGGGGGTTATCTCTCTTATCGGCGTTATCGCAGCAGGCTCAATGCTGCTCTTTGGTAACAGCGGTGATTTTTCTGGTACATTCCGTACGATTGTTTGGATGATTCTTATCATCTCACTGATCATTACGGCGAATGTGATTATCAACTTCTTTACTGCAAGCGGTGCCGTTATCGTCTTGGCAGGCGTGTAAGGAGTCGGGTATGAGTGATAGAAACTCTCTTTTGAGTGTTCCGATTCACTCTGCCCTCAATAAACCTAACTTGGTTTTGGGGGGAGAGAGAGAATTGATGCTCTTCACCGGCTTGATTTCTGCAACAATGATTTTCGTTGCATTGAGCTTACAATCTGCGGTTATCGGTATTGTGGTTTGGTTCATTTTTTCATCATTGATAAGAAGAATGGCTAAATCTGATCCTTTGATGTCAAAGATCTACATCAGACAATTACGATACCAACACTACTACCCGGCACACTCAACGCCATTCGCAAAGGAAAAGTAGTGATTAATCTAAAAATATTCAGAAGCAAAGCAAAAGGTTTGCCGGATCTACTTAATTACGCAGCTTGTATCGGACCTGGGCTTTATGTCAATAAAGATGGGTCTCTTATGGCTGCATATAAATATCAAGCAGCGGATGTTTTCAGTGCAACTGAGCTGGAGAGAAATGTTACCGCCAAAAGAATGAACGCCGTTTTTTCAAAATTTGGTAATGGCTGGGCGATACATATCGATGCCGTAAGGTTGCCGGTAAGAGAATATCCGAAAGACAATGAGTGCTTTTTCCCGGATCCGGTTACACGGATGATTGACGATGAGCGAAGAAAGTTTTTTCTAAGCCAAGACAATCTGTATGAAACAGTAAACATCGTAACGCTTACTTACAACCCTCCATGTGAATCAAAAAGAAAAATGACGGATATGATGTTTGATGATGATCCAAACGCCAAAAAAACTTCTCACGCCGATAAGGTGATCAAAGAATTTGAGGCGAAACTTAGTGAATTTGAATCGCTCTCATCAAATGCTCTTATCAAAATCGAAAGAATGATGCCGTATGAGTGGGTTGATGAGTATAACCAAGTGCATTACAATGATGAGTTTTTGCAGTTTGTTAATTTTGCATTAGTCGGGAGAAATCACCCCGTCCAGTTACCTGCAATTTCTATGTACTTGGATAGGTACATAGGAGGATATGACTTTTGGACTGGAGTAATACCAAAAATCAATAATAAGTATATAGGAATTGTAGCCATCGATGGGTATCCGCAGCAGTCATATCCTAATATACTCGATCAGCTCTCAAAGCTCTCTTTGGAATATCGTTGGAATACTCGTTTTGTTTTCCTCGATAATTACGAAGCTGAAAAAAGACTTGAAAAGTTGATGAGTAAATGGAAGCAGAAGGTGCGGGGTATTTTTGCCCAAATCTTTAATCCTCACTCAACCAATGTGGATGAACACGCTTTGGCAATGGTGGATGAAGTAAGAGCAGCAAAAAGCGAAGTAAATAGCGGCTTGCTTGTCTATGGCTACTATACAAGCAATATCGTAATAATGAACGAAGATAGAGAAGTCCTTGAGCATTATATGAAAGAAGTTGCTCGTATCATTGAAGCAGAGGGTTTTAATGCAAGGATTGAAACAATCAATGCTGTTGAAGCTTGGGTCGGCACTCTCCCTGGTCATTGTGTTCAAAATGTCAGAGGATCGCTCGTTAATAGCTTTAATCTTTCTCATTTGATGCCACTATCATCGGTGTGGGCAGGAGATCGCTACAATCCAAGCGACAAGTTCCCTCCTAAATCACCACCATTAGCATACACAACCACGGCAGGAAGTACACCGTTTAGGCTCAATTTGCACGTTAGTGATATAGGACATACGCTTATATTTGGTCCAACCGGTGCCGGTAAATCAACTCTTTTGGCGTTCATCGCTGCACAATTTAGGCGATATGCTGGTGCAAGGATATATGCTTTTGATAAAGGTATGTCAATGTTCCCGGTAGTAAAAGCAGCTGGAGGAGATCATTTTGATGTTGCTGGTGATGGCAATAGTCTCGCATTTGCTCCACTTTCTAACCTTGAGACAAAATCCGAACAAGCTTGGGCGGAAACTTGGATCGCATCGATGTTGGAAATGCAAGGTATCAACTTGAAACCACGCCAAAAAGAGATGATACACGAAGCGATGAATCTACATATTGATCAAGGATCAAGATCATTGACTGAGTTCATTTCAAACTTGCAGGATGAAGAGATGAGATCTGCTCTTGGGCATTACTCAATCAGTGGTCCAATGGGTCATCTTCTTGATGCAGAAGAGGACACATTATCATTGAGTGATTTTGCGGTCTTTGAGATTGAAGAGCTTATGAATCTCAAAAATGAAGATGCTGTACCGGTACTTCTTTATCTTTTCCACAAGATTGAAAAGAGTTTGGACGGTCGTCCAACGATGCTGATTCTTGATGAAGCGTGGTTGATGCTCGGTCATCCGGTCTTTAGAGACAAGATCCGTGAATGGCTCAAGGTACTCCGTAAGGCTAATTGTCAAGTTGTACTTGCAACACAATCATTATCCGATGCAGCTCAAAGTGGCATCCTCGATGTTCTGCAAGAATCTTGCCCGATCAAGATTATGTT
>JALVXQ010000350.1 GCA_027038255.1 Sulfurimonas sp.
TTTCCTTAATTTTATTTCATAAAATGAAGGTAACCCTTCATCTATTTATTACGCTAAAGGAAATAATTCCTCTAGCTACGCTAACGCTTTGTTTTGCTCAGCGCAAAGCTCATTGCACTAGTGCAATTTTCTATCGTTTACAGCAGATATATCCACTATAAGCCTAAAAATTTGTCGCATTATACTAAAACTTTGGTAAAACTTTTATTAGAGTTAGCTTATAGTAAATAGAAAAACTTTTCATTTAATCACACACTCTGTATAATATGAAAAAATTTAGAGGTAATTATGAAAAAGTTTAACCTTTTTAACGAAATAATCATTACAAGCAAAACAGCACTTTTAAATGCTATTAACTCCCAAAAAGAGTTTGGCATCAACACAAAAGGAGAGATTGTTTTTGCTCCTTTTGGAGAAAAAGAGATTTTTATCTATCAAGGGCAGCATTCACCGCAAACTTCATCTGCACTTAAACCGGTAAAAGTACCAACTCTCGTGGAAATTTTAGGCGATAAATACCAAATCGTTGAAGATAATGACCGTGTGCTTATCAAAGCCTTTTCAAATTGGCAGGAGCTCATTAAAATAAACACACCCAATGCTTCCTATGATGATACAACGGGGGACGGTGTCGATAAATTTGCCAATAGTACGCTTGAAGACATCGGCTGGCATGCAACAGATTTTGATATCAGCTACAGAGAGCTTGTCGAAGTTTTAGAAGAGAAGTGTGCAGGAACACTGCTGTGCATCGAACAAGAAGAGCCTTCATATCAGTTCAGTGGTTTGGGGTTTATTGCTAATGACAAAGAAGCAGAAGAGATACTCTTTACCCATTGTCAAGAGAAGATAAAAAAGATGATGCAAGAAGATCCGCTCTATGCAAAAGAGAAACTCAGTGATGATGAAGAGGAAGCCGCAGAGTTTTTCCAATGTCTCTAAGCAAACAAAAAATTACTATCGAATATAAATATCGGGGTTCTATTGAATTTCCTGACAGCCCGTATGCAAAAGACATTTTCTTTCGTGTAAAGCAGGCCTATGCCAACCATGAAAAGATGGGCGTGCATCTGCTCTTCTCACGCAACAGACTTCAGCAGCTTAAAAAGTATCAAAAAGGTTCTGCCGAACAAGAGCTTTTAGAGTTGAATTTTTATATAGAGCTGGGTGAAATTCTAGGTTTTAAAACAGAAGATGCAAAAAAGCTCAAAGAGTCCATCATCCTTATTAATGACACGGCCCATACAAGTTTTAACATTACAAAAAGGCTCACCCTCATCAACAAAAAGAAAAAATCTCATGCAAAAAAGAGCTATCTTTTTTGGGATATTGAAAATTTTTCAAGTATTGCATCCATTTTCAATGATGTCATTGAGCCGTATAATATAAAAGACAAAGATATCTTTTTAGCCGCTAATCCCGATTCACTCTATCTTAAACGTGCAGAGTGGGAAGCGAACCTCTATGATTATGGAAAAACACTCAATTCGTTTGAATTTATAAAGTGCGGACATGGAAAAGACGTAGCTGATGATGTGCTGCTCCATGCCATGCAAAACCTTCATCTTAAAAATACAAATATCTTTATACTCACATTTGACAGAGAGTTAAAAGAGCGCTTCACGCAAGAAGTTGACAGCAGTAATAATCTCTTTATTTTGGGAAGATAGCATACTTTCGGGCTAAATGTCTTTGTAAAATTATCATCGCGGAGAGTGAATCAATACGCCCGTCACGTATCTGTTTCATCTCCCCTTTCATCATACTCTCAGCCTCTTTGGAACTTCCTGCTTCATCTTGAAAAAAAACTTCGCCCTCAAAATCAACTAGATTCATAAAATGCTCTATTCTGCGGCGCATTTCATCTTCACTGCTTCCACCGAGAGGAATACCAACAACTACAATCTCTATCTCCCACTCTTGTATGATTTTTTTTACTTCCGATGATGCCTGATTTCTATTTTTTCTTATTACAGCAGGAAGTGGCGTGACGATATCTTTATGGGCAGAGTAAGCAATCCCTATTCTTTTTAAACCTAAATCAATTGCAAGATATTTCAACTATTTTCCTAAACAAAAAGAGCCGAACATCTTGTCAAGCATCTCATCATTTTCAAACGGTCTTGTGATGCTTGCCATCTCTTTGACCGCCTCATTGAGATGAAATGAAAATATCTCAAGTTCTTGGCTCTCAAGCGGTTCATAGGCCTCTTCAATGTTTTGCATTGTTGCTTTGACAGCAGATATCTGGCGCTCGGAGATGAGCATAATTTCATCACTCAGATTACTTCTGTCCATAATCTCCTGCAATTTTGTGACAAGAGAAGAGACATCCTCTTTGGAGTTTAATTCCAAATCAAATTCAATATCTTCAAGGTTGAATTTTTGTTCTAAATCAACTTTATTTTTAATGATTATCTTTGATTTTTCAGCTGCGTGAAACTTTAAAAGTTCTAAAATTTTTCTGTCTTCCTCATCTGCTTCGCGTGAGCCGTCAAAAAGTGCTATGACAATATCACTCTGCTTTATCGCTTCTAAACTACGCTCAATTCCTATGCGCTCTATCTCATCATCCGCTTCACGTATACCTGCCGTATCAACGATGCGAATGAGATGCGTACCGATTTTAACCTGCTCTTCTATCGTGTCACGTGTTGTTCCGGCAATCTCACTTACAATGGCACGATTATAATTCAGCAGGGCATTCAGTAGAGAACTTTTACCAACATTAGGTTTACCGACAATAGCCACACGAAAACCCTGCATCAAACCGGCACGTGATTCTGAAGCCATCAATGTCTTTTGCAGTAGGTTATAAAGCCCATTAAGCTTCTCTTGGATCTGCTCCACCAAATCAGTCGGCAAATCCTCTTCCGCATAATCAATCGTCACTTCCGAATAGGCAAGAATGTGGATGATTTCATCACGCACTTCCTCTATGAACTCTTTAAGTGCGCCTTTCATCTGAGAAGCCAAAATCTTTGCAGCATCCTCACTCTTCGCTTCAATGAGCTGGGCAATCGCTTCGGCTTCACTCAAATCTATACGGCCGTTAAAGAATGCGCGTTTGGAAAACTCTCCGGCATTGGCAAGCCGTGCTCCTGCATGAAGAGCCGCTTTGAGTATGCTTTGCGCTACTATGTAGCCGCCATGACACTGAATCTCGACAACATCTTCGGCTGTAAACGAATGCGGTCCTTGAAAATAGATAACAATGGACTCATCAATGAGCTCACTCTGTGCATTATAAATATTCGACAATGTTGCATGTCTATTTTGGAAGTTTTCTTTTTTGGAGAGTTTTTTTGCAATAGCGAGCGCATTATCGCCGCTGAGTCTTATAATTGCTATAGAGCCTATGCCATTTGCAGTGGCAACGGCTACTATTGTATCATTTTCCATGATTAGTTTGTGTGGTAATCATTTACCAAGATATATTTGAGCCCATCTCGTGTAGAACGGATGACAACATATTTTTCAGGATAACGCTCACGCAGCTCTTTAAGTGCGATCTGGACTAAAACACCATCTAGTATCTTTGTCTGCGCACGCCCGTCTCTGTCGATATTTCCATAGACACCTACAAGATAACGCCCCACAGACTCCTCTTGATTCTTCAAAAATTCTGCAATCTCTAAACGAAGCTGCACATTGTATTTTGTATTTATCCAGTTAAAGAGCATATAGGAGAGTGCTTTATATCTATATCCCTCTTTACCTATAAGGAGTGCCGCATCTTCACCTTTAAACTCTACAAGAAGTGTGTCGCTGTCATAGGCACTCACTTCTATTGTATCTATTTCAAAACAGATAAATTTAAAAAGTGCATTAATGTCTTTTTGTACTTCAAGTGCTACAGCATCAATGTTAATATCAGGTTCTGCTACATTTTCCAGATTCCCTTCATCAAACGCATCATCATAATCAGCAGTATAATCCAAACCACTTGCCAAATCTTCTTCAAGATCTTCTTCATCCTGATCACTGACAAATGAAGCCGGCATAATAGTGTCATTTAAAAATGTCTGACTTGGTTCTTCTTCTTTTTCTCTCTTTTTCTCTACTTCTCTCTTTTTCTCCACCGCAGGCTCTGGCTCTTTTTCATTTTTCAGGCTTTTTGCATTATCTATAGTTGCAACAATAATCGCCGGCTTTTTAAAAAATCCTAAAAATCCACTGTTAGGAGCCTGAACAACTTCAACAGCAATCTCTGTAACAGAACACTTTAAAGTAGCTGCTGCATCTTTGTATGCCTGTTCAAGTGTTACAGCTTCTATTTTAATCATAACTATTGCTCGCTTTTTTTCTCTATAGCAACTTGTGCATCTTTCGCATTAGTAAACTGCTGATTGACCATATATTGCTGTGCAATTGAGAAAAGGTTATTTGTAAACCAGTACAGTACCAGACCAGATGGGAATGTTACAAAGAAAAATGTAAAGATCACAGGAAGATATTTAAATACTTTTTCCTGCATAGGATCTGTAAAGTTGTTTGGTGTCATACGTTGTTGCAAGAACATAGATGCA
Organism: Sulfurimonas sp.; assembly: GCA_027038255.1. GTDB lineage: Bacteria > Campylobacterota > Campylobacteria > Campylobacterales > Sulfurimonadaceae > Sulfurimonas. Next base: position 4,530 of record JALVXQ010000350.1, read on the forward strand.
CCCATTAAAATCGGAAGTACATAGTATGGGTCCATACGTGAAAGGTCATTTATCCAGAGTAACCATGGTGCACCTTGGAGTTCAACCGCATTTAAAAGGGTACGGTAAAGTGCAAAGAAAACAGGAATTTGCAATACCATCGGCAGACATCCGCCTAGTGGGTTTGCACCATTCTTTTTGTACATCTCCATCGTCATTGCATTGAGTTTTTGTGGATCTTTTTTATATTTCTCTTTTAACTCTTTAAGCTTCGGCGCAAGAATTTTCATCTTCTGCATAGAGACCATACCTTTGTATGTCAAAGGATAGAGGACAGCTCTGATGATAAACGTCAGTGCAATAATTGCCCAACCCCAGTTTCCAAAGATTCCATGTAACCACGAGAGGAGTGCAAAGAGTGGTTTTGCAGCAAAAGTAAACCAACCATACTCTATGGCATTCGTAAGATCAGGATTGATTGCTTTTAAGACTTTATGCTCTTTTGGGCCTATATATCCATGAAGAGATTCACTTTGCGTTGCATCAAAATAGACAACAGGATTATCATCTTTTCCACGCTCTACAATAACATTTGTATCTTTTTTAAAGCCGTAAAGAATAATGGCAGTGTACTGATCAAATGAAGATGCAAGCTTCACATCTTGAAAAATCTGTCTTCCTTCAGCATCACCATCTTCAATAATATGCGCAACATCATCACCTGTATAGATCAACGCTCCGGCTACTGCCATAAGTTTCTTTGAAACTTGTGGACGGTCACCCAAATAGACATAGTGACGTACATCTTTTGATGTAGAAATTTTTGCATCATAGTGTCCATCTGCATAAAATGTCAGTACTTTTGTAACAGTTAGTTCTGGAAGTTTTTGTGTCAGTGTTACCGTAACAGGTTGCTCTTTAACCGTAACTTCACTAACATCAGCAC